>JAJYXA010000011.1 GCA_021791235.1 Pseudomonadota bacterium | reverse complement strand
CCGGCCCGACCCTCCATGGAGCCTGCCATGAACGACCGTTTGTTTATTTTCGACACCACCTTGCGCGACGGCGAGCAAAGCCCCGGCGCGTCGATGACCAAGGATGAGAAACTCCGCATCGCCCGCCAGCTGGAGAAGCTCGGCGTCGACGTGATCGAGGCCGGCTTCGCCGCGGCCAGCCCGGGCGACGCCGACGCCATCCGCGCCATTGCCGAAACCATCCGCGAATCGACCGTCTGCTCGCTGGCCCGCGCCAACGAGCGCGACATCCACGCGGCGGGCGGCGCGATCGAGCCCGCCAAGTCCGGTCGTATCCACACCTTCATCGCCACCAGCCCGATCCACATGGAGAAGAAGCTGCGCATGCAGCCGGACCAGGTCGTCGAGGCCGCGATCAAGGCGGTCAAGCTCGCGCTCGAATACACCGACGACGTCGAGTTCTCGGCCGAGGACGCGGTGCGCTCCGAGATGGATTTCCTGGTCCGCATCTTCGACGAAGTGATCCAGGCCGGCGCCAAAACCATCAACGTGCCCGACACCGTCGGCTACAGCATCCCGGCCCTGTGGGGCGAGCGCATGAAGCAGCTGATCGAGCGGGTTCCGAATTCCGGCAAGGTGATCTGGTCGACCCACTGCCACAACGACCTCGGCATGGCGGTCGCCAACTCGCTCGCCGCGGTGATGAACGGCGCGCGCCAGGTCGAATGCACCATCAACGGCCTCGGCGAGCGCGCCGGCAACGCCTCGCTGGAGGAAATTGTGATGGCGGTGCGCACCCGCCGCGACGTGTTCCACTGCGACACGCGCATCGACGCCACCCAGATCGTGCCGGCGTCCAAGCTCGTCTCGACCATCACCGGCTACCCGGTGCAGCCGAACAAGGCCATCGTCGGCGCCAACGCCTTCGCGCACGAGTCCGGCATCCACCAGGACGGCGTGCTGAAGCACCGCGAGACCTACGAAATCATGCGCGCCGAAGACGTGGGCTGGCATGCCAACCGGCTGACGCTCGGCAAGCTGTCCGGCCGCGCCGCGTTCAAAAGCAAGCTTGCCGAGCTGGGCATTGTTCTGGAGACCGAGGAGGCGCTCAACACCGCGTTCGCCCGCTTCAAGGATCTGGCCGACAAGAAGCGCGAGATCTTCGACGAGGACCTGCAGGCGCTGGTCTCCGACGAGGGCTACGCCGCCGGGCACGAGCGCTTCAAGCTGGTGTCGATGAAAGTCTGTTCGGAGACTGGCGAAGTCCCGCACGCGCAGCTGGTGTTCACCGACGACGGCGCCGAGAAGCAGGCCGACGGCCAGGGTTCCGGGCCGGTCGATGCCACCTTCAAGGCGCTCGAATCGGTGGTCAAGAGCGGCGCCACCCTGCTGCTGTACTCGGTCAACAACATCACCAGCGGCACCGACGCGCAGGGCGAGGTCACCGTGCGGCTGGCGCTCGACGGCCGCGTGGTCAACGGGCAGGGCGCCGACACCGACATCGTGGTGGCCTCGGCCAAGGCCTACCTGCACGCGCTGAACAAGCTGCACAGCAAGCGCGAGCGGGCGCATCCGCAGGTGTAAGCAGCGCCAAGCAAAACGCCCTTCGGGGCGTTTAAGGGGATTCGAACTTTGTACCTGAGAACGGTCTCGTTCGTTTCCCCGGGGCTTCCCGCATCGACGCCGGGAGGGATCGAGACGCTCGCCGGGGCGCGCAAACCGGAACGCGCATGGAGAGAGGGCCTGCTGGCACTATTCAGGCCATGATCGGCGTGTGCCCGATTTGTGCCAGCAGTTCGCTGCTGGTGATGTGAATTTTGTGGTGATCGATGGTGAGCAGGCCTTCGCGTTCCAATTGTCCCAGCATCGTGGTCACGGTTTGTCGCGTGGTGCCGATCATGTCGGCGATTTCCTGATGGGTCAGCACAATATCCAGTCGCAGCCCCCGGACCGAAGGGATCCCGCAGCGCGCGCTCAATTGCAGCACCATTTTCAATATGCGCGTGCGGACGTCGTCGCTGATGAGGTTGATCACCACATTGCCCAATACGCGCAGCCGGCAGGCCAGCAGCTGCATGATGACAAGCGAGGTTTTCGGATGCGTTTCGAGAAAGGCAGTGAATTCCTCCTGACGAATGCACAGCACTTTGCACACGTCGCAGGCTTGCGCGTTGACCACCCGCGTTCCGCCGCGCGCCGCTTCGGCCAAGCCGAATAATTCTCCGGCGAAGCAAAACCACAGAATCGCTTCCTTGCCGACGGTCGAGGACTGATAGATTTTGATGCGGCCTTCCAGCAGCAGAAATACATGATGGCTGGTCTCCCCTGCGCTGAATATGAATTCGCCTTTAGCGAAATTTTTCACCTTGCCCAGACGCAGCAGATGGAGACGGTCCCCGTCCGGGATACGGGACAGGAGATCGGCTACAGGGACCTGGAAAAATTCCATTGATAGCTACCCATCAATAAAAGGCACTTCAATTGGAAGACACGCCCGCGCTCATTCTATTCCTTGCGTGAATTGTCGGCCAGCCGACAGACACCCGGCTTTTGAGGGCATTAAATGCGCTGCAGCGAGTCGCGGCGTAGCGCAATTCGCTTGTGGCCGGAGGCCTGCCCGGATGGGCTCCGGCAAGTACAAACGTGCCGAGGAGTTCGAATAGTGAACAAGATTCTTGTCTCTTCTCATGGTCTGCGCAGGGTAGGTATTCGGGGCATTTGTTTTTTCAAGCGGCGCGCCTTGACAGCGCACGCTGTGGCATGAAGTCCAATCCAGGCCCGGCTCCCGCACCGATATCAATAGCATAGCGCGCAGATCGAAGCCACGGGAAAAGCAGGCGGCCAAGTGATGCGCATCGAGTAAAAAAAGCAAGAGGAAAGGGGAACAGAACCATGAGCGAGATCGCGCAAACAGGATTTTGGGGCCGATTCCGGGACAACATTGTTGAATCGGGCCGCTCGCCCACCAAAACCATCCTGGGGTTTTTTCTGGCCTGGGCGGCCTTCTTTTTGATCTTATGGGCGATGCCGCTTCCCGAAGGTTTGACGGTTGCGGGCAAGGCCACGCTGGCGGTTGTAGTCTGGGCCTGCATCATGTGGATCTTCGAGTCGATTCCGGTGGGCATCACCGGCATGCTGATCCCCATGCTGCTGGTGCTGGGCGGCGCGGTGGACAAGTTTCCCCAGGCGGCGAGCGGCTTTACCACTCCGGTGGTGTTTCTGTGTCTGGCGGCATTCTTGTTCGCAGCCTTGATGCAGGCGGCGGGGCTGGACCGGCGCATCGCGCTGAGCCTGCTGCACAAGGTGAAAGTGAAGACCGTCAACGGCGTGATCTGGGCCATGTTCGGCGCGAACCTGTTGCTGTCCTTCATCATTCCGGCGGCGAACGCGCGCGCCGCGACCTTGCTGCCGGTGGTGAACGGCATCACCAAGCTGTTCGGCGATACGCCGGAAGAGCAGGCCGGCAAGAAGGCGATCGTGGTTCAAACGCTGGTCTACGGTTCCATGATCAGCGGCATGGCCATCATGACCGCGCACTTGCCGAATCTGGTACTGGTGGGTTTGTTCGAGTCTGAGCTGGCGTTGAATCTGTCGTACTTCGACTGGTTCAAGCTGCAATGGCCCTATCTCGGCATGTTCGTGATTACCCAATGGTGGGTGCAGCGCTATTTCAAGACGCGTAATGTGGGCATTCAAGGCGGCTTCGAAAGTGTGCAGAACCAATACCGGGAATTGCCCAAGACCAGCCAGACGGAGTGGCTGATTCTGGCGGTGTTCGCCTTCATCGCCCTCATGTGGGTGACGGAAGATTGGCACAAAATAAAATCCCACAATTCGGCGTTGATCGGCTTGGCGATTTTATTCCTGCCGGGGCTGTTCGGCTTCAAGTGGAAAGAAGTGCAAGACCGCACCATTTGGGGTACGTTTCTGTTGCTGGCCGGCGCCTTGTCGATGTCTGCCGCCATGGGCGCTTCCGGGCTCGCGCAATGGCTGTCGGACATCATTCATCCGATCGCGGAGGGCCATTCGTGGTGGATGATATTGCTGATCCTGATGGTGGGTACGCACATCATTCGCCTGGGCATGCTGTCGAACGTGGCGGCGATCACCATGCTTGCGCCGATTCTGATTGCGCTGGCCCCCAAGCTTGGCCTGCATCCGGTGGCGTTCACCATGCTGGTGTCGGACACGGACACTTTCGCCTACATCCTGCCGACGCAAATCACCGCCGCGGTCATTGCCTATTCGAGCGGCACCTTCAGCATGGCGGACTACGCCAAGGTGGGTTGGGTATCGGTGCTCATCGCCATTGCCTACGCCATTCTGGTGATGGCGCCGTGGTATGCCTTCATGGGCATCCCGGTCTGGGACCCGACTGCGCCGTGGCCATTCTGAGCAAGCAGTTCCAGCCTGGCCGGATAGCTGCCAGGCATTTTTAGCCTATGTTTCATCCCGAAAAAAGTTGAGATTGGCACCATGAAAAAAATGACCCCCAAAGAACTGAAAAACACGCTCGGCGATTACATTGCGCCACCGGGCCTGTATGACATCACCAAGGATATGCCTTTCCTGGGAACCGTCAGTTGCAATGTCGAAACCATCGTGGCCGGTTCCTGGCAGGAAATCGTGATCGACTATACGCTCGGCGCTTCCGGGATGGCCGATGGCTCCTGGTTCAAAGCGACCTTTCGCTTTTATTCCGACTGGGCGCTATTCCAGAATACCGATCCTTCGGGCGCGAATTTTATTTCCGCCGAATATCATGCCTGCCCCACCTTGCCGGGCCAAAGCCCGGCGACGGTGCAGAAGCTCAGCGTGCGCTTCGACCAGAAGGGCCATGAGCGCCCGTTTCAGAAGGCGGTGATCGTCGATACATTCGATGGCTATCTCAAAGCGGGCGATCACATCGTCATCCGTCTCGGCGACCGCCGATTCGGCGGCGCGGGGACGCGCGTGCAGACTTTTGTCGAAGAGAATTTCAAGATTCGCTGTTACGTCGATCCGCTCGGCACCTCGCGCTTCGCCGCCGTGGGCAAGGATTTGGTTATCCAGATCGTGCCGGGCGCACCGGCGCAATTGCAATGGGCGGGCTCGCGCATCGTGCGCGGCGGCGAAAAATTCCCCTTGCGGTTGCGTACGGAAGACGAGTGGGGCAACACCTGCCGCGACCGGCCGGATCGAGTGGTCATCAGCGCGACCCTGGATGGCAAGCCCGTATATGAAAAAACCGCGAAGCTGGCGGAAAAAAACTGGGCGGTTCTGCTGCTGGAAGACCTGCCTACGCAGCAAGCGGGGGAGCTTGCCGTGACCGCGTGCTTGCCGGATCACCCTTGGGTCAAGCCGAAAACGTTCTACGTGACGGTCGATAAAAATCTGATGTCGCCGCGCATCTACTACTGCGATTTGCACGTGCACTCCGAGGACACCATCGGCACTAACTCCACGACGTATAACCTCACCTATGGCCGCGACGTAACCGGGCTGGACGTGCTGGCTTTTGCGCACAACGATTTCAACATCACCACCGAGCGTTGGAACAAAACCGTCGAATTGATTCGCCAGATCACCCAGGACGGCAGCTTCGTTGCTTATCCCGGCACCGAGTGGTGCGGCAGTTCGTGCGCCGGCGGCGATCACAACGTGGTGTTCCTGCACGATCACGATCCCGAGTTTCCCTTTCTCAAAACCGGCGAGCATGTGCGTTCGGTGGACTGGAACGAAGACACCAAGGGTGGTGCGGTGGAACCCGGCGCCTGGCCGCTGGAAGAATTATGGGCGGCCTATGCCAAAGACCCCGAGGGCCATCTGTTGATTCCGCATGTGGGGGGTCGACGTTGCATTCTCGATTGGCATTATCCGAAACTGGAGCGGCTGATCGAAATCGGCTCAAGCTGGGGCCATTTCGGCTGGTTGTATCAGGAGGCGATGGAGCGAGGTTACAAAATCGGCGCCACCATGGCGGGTGACGAGCATCGCGGACGTTGCGGCGGCGGCGTGCCGGGGACGGCGGTATTCGGCACCAGGGGCGGCATGGCCGGCGTGATTTCGCCCTCGCTCACGCGCAAGGACATCGCGGCCAGCTTGCGCGCGCGCCACACCTTCGCCTCCACTGGCGAGCGCAGCTACGGCATCATTCGCTGTGGCGATCACATCATGGGCGATGAATTCAAGCACAAGGGCCCGGCGACGATCGGGTATCGCTTCCTGGGCGACAGCGGCTGGGATGAGATCGTTGCGCTGGATCACACCGGTGAAATCTGGCGTCGCGATTTGCAAAAAGAACTGGGTTATTCCGAGCGCAAGATCCGTTTCCGCTGGGGCGGCGCACGCGTGAAGGATCGCTATCGCTGGGCCATCTGGAAAGGCACCGTGACCATCACCAACGCCGTGATCAACGATTTTGAAGGCCTGGGTTTCGAGCATCGCGAAGAAACCTGCTGGCGCGAGTCTGCGACCACGATAGGTTTCCGGAGCGATACCTACGGCGACGTGGATGCGATCGAGATCGATGTCTCGCATCTCAAGACGGCAAAAATCCGGGTCGAAGGCACCATCGATGGATATGTGAAGGTGGGTGATCCGCTCAAGGGCAATCCCTTCGTACACTGCCCGACATTCGAATGGGAAATCACCGGGGCGGAGTTGCTCGAAGCCGCGCGCATGAAAAAGGATTTGCCAGGAGTCGAGATGTTTCTGGGCTTCGAACGCATGAGCGAGTCGGCTGCGCCGCGCGAAGTGAGCGGCGTGCTCAAGGTCGAGCCGCACAATGGCCCGCACGGCCACCGGCCGGTGTACTTCTTTGGCCGCCAGGTCGACGATGCCAAAGTGTGGACCTCCGCGTTGTTTATTGCTTTTGAGTAGCCGGTTCGCGCATGATGGCCTGGTTGAATTGGCCGACCGAGCAGGCCACTCCCGCGGAAGGTGAATTGCCCCGCTACGGGCAATCCGCAGTCCTGCAGCTGGATTTGCATGGCGACCCGGTCCACGCGAAACTGGTGGTGTTTTCAGATGGCAACCATCACATGGCTTTGCATGATGTCCTGCGAGCCTTCGCGCTCGCCCACCCCGAGGTGGGCGAGATTTTTTACACCACGACTCCACCGCGTATTGCAACCGAGATGTTGCGCACCGGAGGGATCGAGATGGGAAACTTGCGCCTGCGTGTGACGCCGCATGTGGTGATCAGCCCTCCCGCTGTGCTTGCGCTGCTGGTGGAGGCGGGCCATATGCAGACCTGTCGTCCCTTCATGTGTAGCCGGGGTGTGGTGATGCTGGTGAAGAACGGCAATCCGAAAGGGATCGCCGGGGTCGCCGATCTTTTACGCCGCGATGTGCGTTTGTTTTTATCGAATCCCGTCACCGAAAATGTAAGCCATCGAATCTATGTGGATTGCCTGCGGCGCCTCGCGGCGCATGCGCGCATTGAGCTGGATTTTCTGACGCACGCCCCCGGGACGCCCGATCCTGAAAAGCTGGTGTATGGTGAGTTGATCCATCACCGCGAGGCGCCGCAGGCGATCGAGGACGGGCGGGCTGATGCCGCCATGGTGTTTTATCACCTGGCCTTGCGTTATCGGCGCATTTTCCCCGAGCATTTTGACTATGTGTGGCCAGCCGGTTCGGTCGGCGATCAGGCCTGCGACGCAAGTGTTTTCAGTTGTGGTTTGGTGGGCGATGGCGGCGAGTGGGGTCAGGCACTTCTGGATTTTTTGTACAGCGATGTCGTCACGAAAATTTATGAGCATCACGGTTTGTCGCGATGCCATTCCCTAGCCGCGTAGCGCGCTGGTGGGTGCTGTGGCCAAATGGCAGATTGGCGGGATGAGTCTCGTTGAGAGTGCGTCTATTGCTTTCCTTTATTTCGCAGGATGTGCCGATCCGCTGAGTTTGGCGTAGGTGATCGCGGCGAAGAAGAACACCACCGACAGCACCACTTCCGCGCCGGCGAGCCACGCCGACAGGCCGGTGTCCGACCACGCGCGCACCACGCCTTCGGTGAAGTAGGCCAGCACCAGCATCGGCGCCCACTGATAGGTGTAGCGGCGGCCCTTGAGGATGCCCATCAGCGGCAACAGCAAGGGCAGCGCCTTGAACGCCAGCGAGGAGCCGCCGGGGCGGATCGGCGCCCACCACAGTTCCCATGCCAGACACAGGAAAATCAGCGCGATCAGGCTCGCGCTCGCGATGTGTTGCAGGGTCTTCATCTGGAAGAAAGCTTGATTGCGGTTTCGGCGAGCCGGCGGCCGAGCGCGAGGCACAGCGCGCGCTCGTCGTCGGTGAGCGGGCGGTCGTCGGCGGGGCCGGCCCAGTGGCTGGCGCCGTAGGGGGTGCCGCCGCTCGCGGTGCGGTTCACCTCGGCGAGCGTGTAGGGCAGGCCGACGATCAGCATGCCGTGGTGCAAGAGCGGCAGCATCATGCTCACGAGCGTGGTTTCCTGGCCGCCGTGCAGGCTGGCGGTGGAGGTGAATACGGCGGCG
>JAJYXA010000152.1 GCA_021791235.1 Pseudomonadota bacterium | reverse complement strand
GCCACCAGTTCGTCGAAGGTGATTCTGGGGGTCCAGCCCAGTTTCTGCTTGGCCTTGCCGGGGTCCCCCAGGAGGGTTTCGACTTCGGTGGGGCGGAAGTAGCGCGGGTCGACGGCGACGATGCATTTGCCATGGGCGTCGTAGCCTTTCTCGTCGACGCCCTGCCCTTCCCAGCGGATTTGCATGCCGAGCTCCCTGGCGGCGGCGTTGACGAAGTCCCGGACGGAGTACTGGACGCCGGTGGCGATGACGAAGTCCTCGGGCGTTTCCTGCTGCAGCATCAGCCACTGCATTTCGACGTAGTCCCTGGCGTGGCCCCAGTCGCGGCGGGCCGACATGTTGCCGAGGAAGAGGCAGTCCTGCAGGCCGAGCTTGATCCTGGCGAGTGCGCGGGTGATCTTGCGGGTGACGAAGGTTTCGCCGCGCACCGGGCTTTCGTGGTTGAACAGGATGCCGTTGCAGGCATACATGCCGTAGGCTTCGCGGTAGTTGACGGTGATCCAGTAGGCGTAGAGCTTGGCGACGGCATAGGGGCTCCTCGGGTAGAAGGGGGTGGTTTCCTTCTGCGGGGTTTCCTGCACCAGGCCGAAGAGCTCGGAGGTGCTGGCCTGGTAGAAGCGGGTTTGCTTTTCCAGGCCGAGGATGCGGATGGCTTCGAGGATGCGCAGGGCGCCCAGCGCGTCGGAGTTGGCGGTGTATTCGGGTTCCTCGAAGCTGACGGCGACGTGGCTTTGCGCGGCCAGGTTGTAGATTTCGTCGGGCTGCACCTGCTGGATGATGCGGATGAGGCTGGAGCTGTCGGTGAGATCGCCGTGGTGCAGGATGAAGCGGCGGCCCTGCTCGTGCGGATCCTGGTAGAGGTGGTCGATGCGGTCGGTGTTGAACAGCGAGGTGCGGCGCTTGATGCCGTGGACTTCGTAGCCTTTGGCCAGCAGGAATTCGGCAAGGTAGGCGCCGTCCTGGCCGGTGACGCCGGTGATGAGGGCTTTTTTGGTCATGGTGTGGTCGTTAATGGGTGGGCAGTCGGGTGGGATATGCAAAGCCAAACAGTTCAGCTGGCTGGGTTAGGGTTGCCGATGATGCGTTCACGCCCGCCGGGCGACATCGCCTTGAGCAGATCGCGGGTGAATGCATCCTGGTTTTGGTAGGCCTTCGCATCGTCGGCCTGGATGCTCGAAATCCTGAACAGCAGGCCATCGGGAATCTTGCCGGTGAGGCCGTATTTCAGTTGCTGCAGCTTCCACTTCAGCCCGCTCACGGCGACGGTGTCGCCCACGGTCGTCCAGTAGGTGATCGGCTCGATGCGCTGCCCCTGCGTGGCCACCAGGCGTTTGACGGGGATGCTGCCCTGGTCGGTGGAGAACGTGCCGATGGTGGGAGTCTTGAGAATCTGGAAGCCTTGGGCGGGATAGCAGACCTCGGGCTTATGCACCGCCATGTTGTCGCTCTGGTCGCCGCCATAGGCGATGGACAGCATGATGCGCTCGTTGCGCGAATTGACGTAGGTGCGCGTGAGCGTCTGGTTGTAGATTTTGTTGATGAGCGCTTCCTGCTCGGGGTTGGCGATCAGCGGCGTGATGGTTTCGTCGATTTTCCAGTCGCCGAACGTTTTGGGGATCAGCGTTTCCAGATCGACCTTGGGCCCGGCATCCGCAACCTTGGCGGTGGGCTTGAGTGCCAGCGCCATGCCGGCGGCGGCAAACATGCACAGCCCGATGACGAGGTGTTTGAAGCTGATGAGTTTCATATTGCCTCCAGAATGATTGATCCGGCCCGCATTTCGTCACACCGGCGTACGCCGGTGTCCAGTTGAATGGACTGGATTCCGGCATTCGCCGGAATGGCGACCCGCTTTATTTTCGGGTTTGATCGACAGACTCCCTATTCTGATCGGATTCAGTTGCGTACGCATGACATCAGGCCTGCGCCCGTGCGCGCGGTCGGTCGGGGAAGAAAAATCCCAGCACCCCGTCCAGCGCAAACAAAAACAGCAGCCCTATCACGAACAGCATGATCCCGGCAAAGCCATGCAGGAAGCCCTGCCCGGCTTCGTCGCCCAGGTGGTAGGTCACCAGGATCAGGATGATGACGCGCACCACGTTGGCGGCGAATGCAATCGGCAGAATGGCGGCCATGATGATGAGGTTGCGCGCGAGGCTGGTGCGCTGCATCAGGTACAGATACAGCAGGCCCATGGCCGACAGGCTGAACATGGAGTGCAGGCCGGAGCAGGCGTCGGCCACCAGCAGCTGGTATTGCCCCACGGTGAGCATGACGCCGCTGCGCGCGACGGGGTAACCGGCCGCGTACAGCACCTGTTCTGCGATGACCGAAATGTATTGCTTGAGCGGGCCGGTGGCGGTGTCGACCACAAAGCCCGGCAACGGCACCATGAACAGCAGGAAGAACAGCGCGAACCACAGCGCGCGCGCGGCTTTCGTTCCCAGCGTGACGAGCAGCGCGCCGAGGATGACCGGAATCTGCGAGCCCACCTCGAACAGCAGGATGTCCTGCGAGCGGCCCAGCGCATACGCCAGCAGGCCGGCGACGAGCAGCATCCAGCCAGCCGCAACTTCGCCGCGCGTGGGCAGAGTTGCGGCGTCGTTCGTGAATACGGCGCGCTGCTGCCAGATCAGATACAGCGTAACGATCAGCACGATGGGGCCGTGGGCATAATCGTCCGAGTTCCACAGACCGTGCGCCAGCATCCAGTAGGTGGGCGCATACAGCACCAGCAGGCCGAGGATGATCGGCCACCAGGCTTTAAGGGGCGCCAGGGCGTCGAGCGCGGAAGTGGAGGGGGCAAGCGTAGCCATGCGTTCAGTCCAGTACGACGGCGCCGACGGCTTGCGCGCCGGTGAGGGTGATTTTTTCTTTCAGTTCAGCCAGCGGCGCCAGGCGGCTGACATTGCGGCGGGCGGCGATGAGCATGCCGCCGGCGCGCGCCGCGACCAGCAGAAAATCCGATCCGAGCTGCGACGGCGCGGTGTCCAGCAGGATGGTATCGTAGCGGATTTCCAGCCCGGACAGCAATGCGCCGAACGATGGCCGCGCCAGCAGTTCGGCCGGGTTGGGCGGGGGCGAACCGGCGGGCAGCACGGACAGCGTCTGGAACGGCTTGATGGTATGCACCTGCGGCGCGGGCACGCGCTCGGCCAGGATGTCGGACAGACCCATGCCCTTGCCCAGGTTGAAAATCCTGTGCTGGCGCGGCTGCCGCATGTTGGCGTCGATCAGCAGCACCTTGCGCCCCATTTGCGCAAACAGCACCGCCAGGTTGGCGGCCAGGTAGCTCGCGCCTTCGTCGGCGCGCGCGCTGCCGATCGCCAGCGTCTTGCGGCCGTCGTGGAACCAGCGCAGCAGCAGTTCGGAACGCACCGAACGCAGCGCTTCGGCCTCCTTGCCGTAGGGCGCGGTGGCGGCGGTGAGCTCGGGGCTGAGGCGGGCCTCGGCGGCGGGAATGGTGGGATACTCGAACTGGTGCGACAAGGCCTGCCGGATGTCGGCCTCGCTCACCAGGCCAAGCTTTTGCGCGGCCTCGCCGAAGCGCAGGTTCTGTTCCTGCTGCAGTTTGAGCACGCGCTCCATATCCTGCGGCTTGAGCTTGCCGGCGTCCTGCAGCAGCTTGCCGATGTGGGCTTCGGCACGGATGGCGGCCGCCGCTTCGACGATGCTGCTTTGTTCGCTGGTGCTGGTGAGTGAATTCATGGGTAAACCTCGGCTTATGCGGAGTGGGGTACGGTTGTTCCGGTACGAATAAAGTTTGCCGTCACACCGGTGGAAGCCGGTGTCCAGTTTCTCGCAAACGCTGGATTCCGGCCTGCGCCGGAATGACTGGACAAACCCCGATCCTTGTCATTGCGAGCGAAGCGCGGCAATCCAGCGCATGGGGTCAATCGGGCATTTCTGGATTGCCACGTCGCTATGCTCGCAATGACGGACAAGGGATTTTCGGGCCGAGTCATCGTGTTCAAGCCATCGCAGGGCGGCTGCGGCGGAACATGCGGCGCAGGATTTCCAGGCGGCCTTTCTTCGTGACCTCGGCCAGCACCGGAATGCCCAGGGTGGCGACGATGTCCTGTCCGGAACGTACACGGCGATCCAGCAGTTCGATCAAAAAACCCAGGCTTACGCCCAGCAGGGTGCCCAGGAACAGCGAGAGCAGAATATTCAGGATGACGCGCGGCTTGGAAGGCTCGGTGGGGGCAACGGCCGGGTTCAGCACCGCGATGTCGGTCTGCGTGGACTGCGCTTCCATGCGGCTCTGGCCGTAGCGCTGCAGGGCGGAATCGTAGATGCGCTGGGCGTTTTCCAGGTCGCGCGCCAGCAGCGTGGCTTCCTCACGCTGCTGTTTCAGTTCCAGCACTTTGGCTTTTTGTTTGGCGAATGCACCGCTCAGTTCGTTGTAGCGTTGGCGCGCCGCGCCGGCGGTTGCGCCCACGCCGCGCAAGGCGGTCCCGAGTTCGGCGGCGAGTTTCGTCTTGTAGCTGTTCACCTCGGCCTGCAGGCGAATAAAGTCGGGATGGTTGGCCCCCACCCGATTGGCCAGCTCGGCCAGCCGGCCTTCGCCCTGCGCCACCTGGGCCTTGAGATTTTGCACCACGGGGTTGTTGATGACTTCGGGCAGGCTGGCGCTGTCGCGCGTGCGCGAGCTGGCATCGAACAACGCCGATTGCGCAGCCACCATCTGCCCGGCCAGGTCGGCCATGCGGCGGGTTTCGACGTCCAGCCTTTCCTCGGATTCGACCAGGCCTTTTTCGCGCTGATAGGCAGTGAGCTTCTGCTGGGCCTGATCGAGGTTCGCGCGCAGCTGAACGATCTGCTGGTCGAACCAGGCGGCGGTCTGCTTGGCCGGCTCCACGCGCAGGTCGAGGTTGGTTTCGATGTAGGCCTTGGCGAAGGCGTTGGCCACGATCGCGGCGAATCGGGGATCGGAACCGGTGAAGCCGATGGAAATGACACTGGATTCGCGCGAGGGTTCGGCGTCGATCTTTTGCAGCAGCAGCTTGGCCAGCCACTCCTCGATCGTGCCCTCGCCTTCGGTCGCCTGCATGAACTGCTCGCGGGTGGCCGGATTCTCTGCCAGCTTCAGATCACGCACCACGCGGTTCGCCACCTGGCTGCTGTTGATGATGTCGATCTGCGTGGCCATGTAGCCTGGGAACATCTGCGACGGCAGCAACTGGCCGGTTATCGCATCCTTGCTCTTGGAATCGATGATCAGCGTGGTGGTCGCCGTGTATTCCCTGGGCAGCAGCAGGCTGACTGCCGCGGTGGCGGCAACCGTGAGCAACAGCACGCCGAGGATGACCCACTTGCGGGCGTTCAGAATCAGCAGGAATTGGGTGAAGTTCATGGCGGGTATCTCTTTAGGGTTGCGCTGACTTGATCGTCACCCCGGCGAACGCCGGGGTCCAGTTTCGCTGATTGACCGGATTCCGGCCTGCGCCGGAATGACGAACCGGGTTTTTCGGTGTCTCCTCAAAACAGGCTTTCCTTGACGTAGATCACGTCGTCTTTTTTCACCGGGTCGGCCAACCGGGTGTCCAGCTGCTGCATGACGCCGCTGGCGTCGCGGCGCAGGATCTGGATGCCTTTCTGGGTGCCACGCGCGGTGACGCCGCCGCCCAGCGACAGGGCCTGCACCACGCTCATGTTCCGTTCCAGGCGGAAGGCGCCGGGGCGCTGCACTTCGCCGTAGATGTAGAACATCGGCTGGCGCGCCACATTGATGATGTCGCCGTCCTGAACCAGTTCGTTGCTGGCCTCGCCGCCCGGCCTGAACAGGGCGATCACGTCGATTTCACGGTATTCGGGCTTGCCGTCGCGGGTGCGCACCAGAGTGAGGGTGTCGGCGCCGTCGGCAACGATGCCGCCGGCCAGCGCCAGCGCATCGGTCACGCGGCTGACTTTTTCCAGGATGAACTTGCCCGGCCGGTTGACCCGGCCCAGCACCGAAATCTGCTGGCTGCGGTATTGCAGGACGTTGAGGGTGACGAAGGGTTCGAGGATGAAACCGCCCTTGCTCAGGCGCTTGGCGATTTCGGTTTCGCCCTGGGCAGGGGTACTGCCCGCCAGCTTGACGTCTCCGATCAGCGGAAAGGTGATGCTGCCGTTTTCGCTTACGCGTGCTTCGGTGGTGAGTTCGGGCTGCCCATACACGGTGATGCGCAACACATCGCCGGTGCCCATGCGGTAATCGTTGTCCGCGCTCCACGCCGGCGCCGCCAGCAGCAACGCGCACATCATCAACACACTACGCCACAACCCGGTCATCGCTTTCTCCAATCGGCGGCCGCCGCAAAGGCTGACCGCGCTCCTGCCTGAAATTGTTTGCTTGCAACCGCCTCGAGGCGGATTGCCGCGTGGGCTGCGCCCACCCTACCCATCGCTGCTTCGACCGTAGGGTGGGCGGAGCCCGCCGTTGCGCCGCTCGCCGGACGTCGGCGCTTGCCATACCGCCGTGCCGCGTGGGCTGCGCCCACCCTACCCGCTACCCGCCTCTGCTTCGACCGTAGGGTGGGCGCAGCCCACCGTTGCGCCGTTCGCTTGTTCAGCAAACCCCGCACCCGCCCGCCTCGCCGGGCGATCCGCTAAAAATCAGCCCGGACATTAACAAAAACCGTGTGAAACTTGTAATCGTTGACAGGGATATTGGATTCCCGACGTCCTGCCTGCACGCCGACATCGATGGTGGCCATGCGGAGCGGGGCGTAGCTCAGCGACAGCGAACCGCTGAGGGTGTCCTCGTCACGCTGGGGCGTGCCCGGCAAAATAAAGCCGGTATCGCCCTCGAATGAGCGGTTCTCGAAACTGGCGCTGGCGCGCAAGGTGACCCTGGAGGTGGCCAGCCAGGCTGCGCCCAGGCGGGTTCCGGCGCTGAGCTGGTAGCTGGCGTTGACGTCGTCGGAGTTCGCAATCTCGCGGTAGAGCGCCCAGTTCAGCGCGGTTTTGCCGCTGGGGAAATAGTCCGCCGACAGACGCCCCGCCAAACCGGAAAAATTGCGTTGCGACAGGGTGTCGTTCTCGCGCTGGACATAGCCGAGCCTGGCGTGGGCGATCAGCTTGCCGCTCATGTTCCAGTCGCCCAGCAGGTTGTATTCGGTCAAGGTATAGGCGCGATCCGCGAACAGACCTGCCGAACGGTTGGGGTATTCACCCTCCACCCTGCGCAGCTGGCCGCGCAGCTTGCTGCCCTTGGGCGTGGTGTAGCCCAGGGTGGCATATGCGCTGATGTCCTCGTAATCGGATGACGCCCGCTGCGTTGTGCTGTTGGTCGACGAAGCGGTAGCCGCGCCCAGTCCCGCATGCCAGCGCGGATGAAACTGCCACTCGGCGTTGGCGAAGCGGTTTTTCCGGGTGACCTGGTTGTTGATCAGCAGGCCGACCAGATCGCTGAAACTGCTTTGCGCCACGCTTTCGGTGGCGCCGACCTGGCCCGACCAGTGATTGCCCAACCGCCAGTTCCATTTCAACTGATGATCCGACCCGTCGTAATCCAGCTGGGGGTTGCGCGAATAGCGCACCAGGCTCTTGCTGGCGCTGGCGATGACGCGCTGGCGGCCGGGCTGCCAGTCCGCGTTCACCCCGGCGCTCAGCACGCCGTACTGGTCGGACAGGTGCGGCACCAATGCATATTCGCTCCCGGCGAGGCGAAACAGATTGCTGTCGTAATAGCGCGTGTAGGAGACGAACGGCTGGAAGGTATCGCCCTCCTTCGCCTGCGCGGGCACGGCCGGCAGCGCGGTCAGCGCCAAAACAGCAAAGCCGCGTAGGGTGGGCGCAGCCCACACGGGTCGGCGGCATAGTTCGTCATTCCGGCAGAAGCCGGAATCCAGCAAATCAAGCCGACTGGACACCGGCTTGCGCCGGTGTGACGGACTCAAGGTGCCCCAAAGACGCCTCACCAGAAACTCCACCGGCCGGTGGCCACCACGTACGCGCCCAGCGCGCCGTTGGTGACGGCATGCGCGACGATCGGCGCCCACAGGTTGCGCGTGCGGATGTACAGCCAGCCGTAGGCCAGGCCGGCGATCAGCCCGGCCAGCCATTGCAGGTGTGCGACGGCGAACAGCGCGCTGGCGATGAGCAGCGCCCTGAGGCCGATCCGCGCCGGGTTCAGACTCAGGAAATCGGGCTGCCGCACCCAGCGCTGCAGGAACGAGCGCCAGAACAGTTCTTCCATGACCGGCACCACCAGCGCGGCGCCGGCGATGCGGAAGGCGACCAGCAGCCAGTCGATGCGGCCGGCCTCGTCGGTGGGGTCGTAGCCCTCGCCCGCCTCGCCCATCAGCATCCAGCCGGCGTCGAGATTGACCCACAGCACCAGCACCGCGACCCCCACCCCGACCGACAGCAGCAGGTGCCTCGCCGGCAGGCCGTACGACCCGAGTTCGGCGTAATGGCGCCACAGCACCGCCAGAGCCAGCGCCACCAGCCCGGCCTTCACCGGATACAGCCA
>JAJYXA010000586.1 GCA_021791235.1 Pseudomonadota bacterium | reverse complement strand
AAGAGCCCCGCCCTCTGAACTGAGTACAACGGACGCGGTCAATCGAAAGGCCGTTGTCGCCTTCGGCCGATGATGCAGACCATGCCGGTGCGAGATTCACATCCTTGACCCGCAACCGAGTCGCTTCGCCATAGAGCGGACCGGTAATACGAACTGCTAACATGTGCGAAATGAAGATATCCGCCCTCTGCTCATTCCCCGTCCTTCTGGTTGCCGCTGTAACGGCGTTGGCGGGCACCGTGCAAAGCACCAACCCGAACAACGGCTTGTCCAACTGGCAGTCCGCGGACACGGCGTTCAGCCTTCAGCTTCTTCAGCTCATGCCGGACAACGTGCGTGCCGTGTATTCCAATAAGGGCTTCCCGCCGGCGCTGGTGGAGGAAATGGCGGGCTACTGCATGTTCGGTACCGTCATTCGCAACCTGGCCAACGAACCTGTCAGCTACGACGTGGCCGACTGGCGCGCGATCACCGCCGATGGCGTGCGGCACCCGCTGCGGACGAAGACCGAGTGGCTGAAGATATGGCAGAGCCAGGGCGTGGATTTCGGCTGGTCCATCCTGCCCGCGGCCCAGACGCTCGAAGTCGGCGATTGGGGCCAGGGCTTCAGCACGGTCAAGCTGCCCCACGGCACGCGTTTCGATCTTGATTATTCCTGGAGGCAACATGGCAAAACGTTCCACGCCCTTCTCGAGGGGCTCCAGTGCGCCCCCGAACAACTCCCCGTCCCACCCCGCAAGCCCTGAACGGCGTCATGCCCTGATCAGCCTGGGCGGGCTCGGCCTTGGCCTGCTGACCACGGGCACGGCGCGTGCCGATCTGCCCGAACCGCCGCTTACCCACATGATGGCCCCGGTCAAACCGCGTAGACCGGCACCGGATTTCAGCCTGCCGGACATGGATGGCAAAATCCACAAGCTCTCCGACTATCCCGGCAAGGTGGTGATGCTCAACTTCTGGGCGACCTGGTGCCCGCCCTGCAGGCGTGAACTGCCCTCCATGGAAAAGCTGTATCTGGACCTGAAGGGCAAGCCGTTTCAAGTTCTGGCCTGCGACCAGCAGGAAGACGGCGATACCGTGTTCACCTTCACCGGCCAGCTGGACCCGGAACCCAGCTTCCCCGTGCTCCTGGACAGCAAAAGCGCCGTATCCAAGGCATACGGCGTCCCCGGCCTACCTACCACCTTCCTCATCGACAAGACCGGGCAGATCGCCTATCGGGCCGTAGGCGGGCGTGATTTCGGCCACCCGGCGATCCGTGCGCTGATAGAAGAATTGATGGCTGCGTAGCGCGGGTAGGGCATACGGGTCACCCCACGGCGTCGTCCGGAAAGCAGAGCTCATGACGATTCTGCCATTCCTGCCCGACGTAATTGATGATGAGCGATTTGCGCACCCCCTTCATGGGGCGCTTGTCGAACGCATGCCAGGTCTTGTCGCTGGGGACAAAGATGAGGCCGGCATTGAAGGCCGACGGCGCGCGGCCGAAACGGGTGTCCTTGTCTGAATAGATGTCTGTGCCCCAGTCTGCGCCCTCCGGCTCGCGGTTGAGGTAGATCAGCATTGTGAATTTCTTGACGCCGATGTCCGTATGCGGCTCCAGCCAGAATCCTTCGGTGTCCTGGCAGTATTCGATGCGCAGCGATGTTCCCGATAGCGGGGCGCCGGTCACCGCCTTCAATGCATCCACGATCCGCTTTGACTGGAACACCCTGGCAAGGGATTCGATGACCTTGTACTGGCGTTGATATTCGGCACCGAAGTGGATGCGCGAGTCATTGTTGGTTTCGCGCCGGCCTTGGGTGTCTCCAATCCGGGCGGGTTGGATGGGCAGTGCAATCAGTTCATCCACCACGTCTTCGGGAAGGCAGTGGTTCAATAGCCAGTGCGTGTAAGGGTTGTTGCTCTGGTCCGCATGGTGCAGGCTGTTCAGGAATTTTTCCGCGACAGCCGATTCAGTAGGGTTGCTCATGATGGTGACGCCAGGCTCGCATAAGAAACAAAGCAGATATTAACATCCTGGTAGCTACATAGTGGCGGCTTCCGCGGGCCTGGGCACGCCATCTGCGGCTTCAAAGACGCTTGGGCGTGCGGATCAATTCATCGACGTCGTCGATCTTGTCGTGCAACAGGTTGATCCGGTGGGCGAGACCCTGGATTTCCACGTGCGCCCGGCGATTGACCTCGAAATCGAGTTCGCTGCGCAGGCGATCTTTTTTGTCCTGACGGTTCTGACTCATCATGATGATGGGTGCCTGGATCGCGGCGAGCATCGAAAGAAACAGGTTGAGCAGGATGAACGGGTAGGGATCCCACGCTTTGTTGCCCAGTTCGACGTTGATCGCCGAGTACACGGCCAGGATCAGGCCAAACGTAATGATGAAGGTCCATGAACCGCCGAAGCTGGCCACCATGTCGGCAACCCGTTCACTCAGGGTTTCCGATTCCTCGATCATGGTATTCGGGTTGCGCGCGGCGCGCAGGCGGACCAGCCTTTCCGCGGCGTGAAACTGCTTGCCCAGGGCGCCCATCATGTCCAGGCCGGCATCCGGTTTCTTCCGCAGCAAAACGGTGATGTCGTTCAGGTCCACTTCGATGCATTCGGTCGCCTCGGTTGTTGTGGCATCGGTCTGATGCGGGGTCTGTGCCAGCATCGACGCAAAGCCGAATATTTCGCCATGCATCGGCATATCCAGCAGCACGACCTGGTTGTCTTCGTCGATGGTCGTGACCTCGACCGAGCCGGACACCATGATGAAGGCGCGTGTGCTCGGTTCACCGATCTTGTAGATGCGCTGGCGGGGCGCAAAGCTGCGCAGTTCGACCTGGCCGGCGAGCACCGCCAGCTCTTCCTCGTCGAGCAGGGAAAACAGCGGAACTTCTTTGAGAACGTCAGGGTTACAGGCCATCAATCACCTCGGGTATCGGAATCACAATGCTTGGTTGGCGATTTGTCCGCCCTGCTGCGGGCAGGCGTGTCAAGGGAACGCCTTACTCGACGGGCGGACCGGTTCGTCCGCCCGCATTCTTGAGCAGTTGCACGCTGGCGGCAAGCTGGCGGCTATGGATATCCACCGCGCTGCGTTCGGCGGCGAGTTCCGCAGTCTGGGCAGTGATCACGTTGAGGGAACTGATCGTGCCGGCGCGGTATTGATCTTCGGCGATCTCGCGGGCGCGCCGTGCCGCGGCCAGCGCCTGCGCCTGTTCGTCCGCTTCCCGCTGCAGCAGGCGCGCGGCGGCGAGGTTGTCCTGCACTTCCTGGAATGCGGTCAGTACCGTCTGCCGGTAGGTGGCCACGGCCAGGTCGTAACCGGCGCGCGCCTGTTCGACGGCGGCGCTGCGCGCGCCGCCGTCGAACAGCGTCATCGCCAGGCTGGGGCCGAGCGTCCAGAGCAGGCTCGGGGCGTCGAACAGGCGGCCGAGCGCACCGGCGCGGGATCCGGCCGTGGCGCCCAGGTCGAGCAGCGGATAAAAGGCGGTCTGCGCCAGGCCGATCTGCGCGTTGGCGGCCGCCGCCAGGCGTTCGGCCGAGGCGATGTCGGGGCGCTGTTCCAGCAGGGTCGAGGGCAGCAGGGCTGGGGGCGGGGGAACCGGCGGCAGCGGCGCGAGGGCCTCTGCCTGAACGTCGTTGCCGCCCAGCAGCGCCGCCAGGGCGTGGGCGAGTTGCGCCCGCTGCAGTTCGACCTCGCTGAGCTGGATGCGCACGCTGCCCAGCTGGGTCTCGGCTTGGGCGATGTCCAGCGCGGAGGCCACCCCGGCGGCGTAGCGGTCGCGGGTCAGGCCGAGGAAGCGCGCGTCGGCCGCCAGGGTGCGTTGCAGCAGCTGGCGCTGTTCGTCGGCGGCGCGCAGCTGGAACCAGGTCTGCGCCAGCAGGGCCTGGGTCGACAGCCGCGCCGCCGCCAGATCGTCGGCGCTGGATTCTGCCCGGGCCTGGGCGGCCTCGATGCTGCGGCGCACCCGCCCCCACAGGTCCACTTCCCAGTTGGCGCTGGCCAGGAGGCCGTAGCTGTTGGCCGTGGTGCCGGCGCTGCGGCTGCGGGTAGCATCGGCCGCGCCGGTCACGGTCGGCAGGCGCGCGGCGGCGGCGCTGTCGACGGCGGCGCGCGCTGCGCGATAGCGGGCTTCGGCGGCCTTGAGCGTCTGGTTGTCGATCACCACCTGCGCTTCCAGTCGGTCGAGTTCGGGGTCGGCAAACACGCGCCACCAGCGTTCGGGCACCTGGAAGCCACCCGGACGCGCGGCCCGCCATTCGCCGCCGGCCTCGCTGAACTGCGCGGGCAGCTTCACCTCCGGCCGCTGGTATTCGGGGCCGACGGCGCAGGCGCTCAGCCACAGCAGGGGGATGAACAGGATCAGACTCGATCGCACCGGGGTCTCCTTCATGCGGTATGCAGCGCCGGCACGGCCCGGGCCGGGCGGCGCATGACCAGGTTGCTCAGCCGGTCCATCAGAAGATATACGACCGGCGTGGTGTAGAGGGTCAGCGCCTGGCTCACCAGCAGGCCGCCGACGATGGCGATGCCGAGCGGGTTGCGCAGTTCGGCGCCGTCGCCGCTGCCCAGGGCCAGCGGCACGGCGCCGAAGGTGGCGGCCAGGGTGGTCATCATGATCGGCCGGAAGCGCATCTGCGCGGCGCGGTAGATGGCGCGCGCAGCGCTCACGCCGTGGCGGCGCTGGTGCCAGATGGCGAAGTCGATCATCAGGATGGCGTTCTTCTTGACGATGCCGATCAGCAGGATGATGCCGATCAGGGCGATGACGTTGAACTCGTTGCCGAAGGCCATCAGCGCCAGCAGGGCGCCGACGCCCGCCGACGGCAGGGTGGAGAGGATGGTGATGGGGTGGATGAGGCTCTCGTAGAGCATGCCCAGCACGATGTAGACCGTCAGCAGCGCGGTCAGGATCAGGAGCGGCTGGCTGGCAAGTGACTCCTGGAAGGCCTTGGCGGTGCCCTGGAAGCTGCCGTGCACGCCGGTGGGCACGCCCATCCGGGCGAGGGTGCGGTCGATGGCGGCGGAGGCCTTGTCCAGCGACACGCCCGGCGGCAGGTTGAAGCTGATGGTGGTCGCCGGGAAGGTGCCCTGGTGATTGACCGCCAGCGGCGTGTGGGTGGTCTCGACGCGGGCGATGTCGGAGAGGGCCACCTGCCCGCCGGCCGGCGTGCTGAACCAGACCGAGCGCAGCGACTCCGGACTGGTCAGCCATGCGGGGGCCAGCTCCATCACCACCCGGTACTGGTTGAGCGGGTTGTAGATCACCGATACCTGGCGCTGGCCGAAGGCGTTGTTGAGCGTCGCATCGATGGCTCGCATGGTGAGCCCCAGGCTGGCCATGCGGTCGCGGTCGAACACCAGTCTGGTCTGCACGCCCTTGTCCTGCTGGTCGGAGCTGACGTCGGCGAGTTCGGGCAGGTTCATCAGGGCGCGGCGGATGCGCGGCTCCCACTCGCGCAGGTCGCCGAGGTGGTCAGCCTGCAGGGTGTACTGGTAGTTGGCGTTGCCCGGACGGCCGCCGATGCGCACGTCCTGGGCCGGGGTCAGGAACAGGCTGGCGCCGGGCACGCGCGCCAGCTTGCCGCGCAGCCGTGCCACCACCTTGTCGGCCGAGACCCGGCCCTCGCTCAGGGGCTTCAGGGTGACGAACATGAAGCCGGAGTTCTTCTGGCCGCCGCCGGTGAAGCCGACCACCGTATCCACCGCCGGATCGCGCTGGACGATGCCCATGAGGTCGAGCATTTTCTGGCGCATCGCCTGGAAGGAGATGCTCTGGTCGGCCTGCACGATGCCGATGACGCGGCCGGTGTCCTGCTGCGGGAAGAAGCCCTTGGCGATGGTGGCGTAGAGATGCACGTTCAGCGCGATGGTCAGCGCCAGCAGTAACAGCATCAGGCCGCTGTGGCGCAGCGACCAGGCGAGGCTGGCGCGGTAGCCGGTCTTGAGCCGGCGCAGCAGGCGGGCGCTCCAGCGTGCCCACGGCCCGGGGGCCGCCTCGGGCGGGCGGGGCTTCAGCAGGTGGGCGCAGAGCATCGGCGTGGTGGTGAGCGAGACGACCATCGACACCAGGATGGCGGCCGCCAGGGTGAAGGCGAACTCGCGGAACAGGCGGCCGACGATGCCGCCCATGAACAGGATGGGAATGAAGACCGCCACCAGCGACAGGCTGATCGACACCACGGTGAAACCGATTTCGCGCACCCCCGCCAGCGCCGCCTCGAAGGGTTGCTTGCCGGCCTCGAGGTGGCGGCTGATGTTCTCGGTCACCACGATGGCGTCGTCGACCACGAAGCCGGTGGCGACGGTCAGCGCCATCAGCGACAGGTTGTCGATGCTGTAGCCGGCCAGGTACATGACCGCGCTGGTGCCGATCAGCGACACCGGCACGGCGATGCTGGGAATCAGCGCGGCGCGCACCCGGCGCAGGAACAGGAACACCACCAGGAGCACCAATCCGACGGCGATGGAGAGGGTGCGCTGCACCTCGCGCAGCGAGCCGCGGATGGTCGGCGTGCGGTCCATGACCACCTTGAGGTCGATGGCCGCGGGGATGGTCGCGCGCAGGTGCGGCAGCAGCGCGTTGACCTGGTCGACGGTGTCGATGATGTTGGCGCCCGGCTGGCGGTAGAGGATCAGCAGCACCGCCGGGCGGCTGTTGGCGGCGCCGAAGGTGCGCACGTCCTGCACCGAGTCCTGCACGTCGGCGACGTCGGCGAGGCGCAACGGCGCGCCGTCGACGTAGCGCAGGATCAGCGGCTGGAAATCTGCCGCCGTGCGACTCTGGTCATTGGCGCCGAGTTGCCAGTAGCGGTTCCCGCTTTCCACGGCGCCCAGCGGCCGGTAGGCATTGCTGGCGACGATGGCGGTGCGCACGTCGTCCAGGGACAGACCATTGTGGTTGAGCGCAGTGGGGTTCAGCTCCACCCGCACCGCCGGCAGCGCGCCGCCGCCGATGTTGACCTGGCCGATGCCGTCGACCTGCGACAGGCGTTGTGCCAGCACCGTCGAGGCGGCGTCGTACATCTGCCCCGGCGACAGCGTGCCGGAGGTGAGCGAGAGGATCATGATCGGCGCATCGGCTGGGTTGACCTTGCGATAGGTCGGCATCGACGGCAGCCCCGAGGGCAGCAGCGAGCGTGCCGCCTGGATCGCCGCCTGCACGTCGCGCGCGGCGCCGTCGATGTTGCGGTCGAGGTCGAACTGCAGCACCACGCGGGTGTTGCCGAGCGAGCTGGACGAGGTGATCTCGGTCACGCCGGCGATGCGCCCGAGGGTGCGTTCCAGCGGAGTCGCCACGGTCGCCGCCATGGTCTCGGGGCTGGCGCCGGGCAGCGAGGCCTGCACCAGGATGGTCGGAAAATCCACCTGCGGCAGGGGCGCCACCGGCAGGTGGAAATAGGCCACCGTCCCCGCCAGCATGATGCCCAGCGTCAGCAGGGTGGTGGCGATCGGGCGGCGGATGAAGGTGGCGAAGACGTTCATGCCGCTTCGGTCGCGCTACGGTTCGCCTTGAACCGGGTTGCCAGCCGGTCGAATGCGAGGTAGATCACCGGCGTGGTGAACAGGGTCAGCACCTGGCTGACCAGCAGGCCGCCGACCATGGCCAGGCCCAGCGGCTGGCGCAGTTCGGAGCCGACCCCGGTACCGAGCATCAGCGGCAGGGCGCCGAGCAGGGCAGCCATCGTGGTCATCAGGATCGGCCGCAGGCGCAGCAGGCAGGCCTGGTAGATGGCCTCGCGCGGGGGCAGTCCCTGCTCGCGCTCGGCGGAGAGGGCGAAGTCGATCATCAGGATGGCGTTCTTCTTGACGATGCCGATCAGCAGGATGATGCCGATGATGCCGATGATGTCCAGTTCGCCGCCCGCCAGCATCAGGGCCAGCAGCGCGCCGACGCCGGCCGAGGGCAGGGTGGAGAGGATGGTGATCGGGTGCACGGCGTTTTCGTAGAGCACCCCCAGCACAATGTACATGGTCACCACCGCCGCCAGGATCAGCAGCAGGGTGTTGGTGAGCGAGGCCTGGAAGGCGAGCGCCGCACCCTGGAAGCTGGTCTCGATGGAGCCCGGCAGGCCCAGTTCCGCCTCGGCCTTGCGGATGGCCTCCACCGCGCTGCCCAGCGAGGCGCCGTCTGCAATGTTGAAGGACACGGTGGCGGCTGGGAACTGGCCGACATGGTTGATCAGCAGGGGTGTCTCGCGCTCCTCCACGCGTGCCACGGAGGACAGCGGCACCTGCTGGCCCGAGGCTGTCGGCACATAGAGGCCGTCGAGCGCAGAAGGGCCGGCCTGGAATTCGGGCTTCACCTCGAGCACCACGCGGTACTGGTTGGACTGGGTGAAGATGGTCGAGATCAGGCGCTGGCCGAAGGCGTCGTAGAGGGCGTTGTCGATGGCCGCCACCGACACGCCCAGCCGCCCGGCGGCATCGCGGTCGATGTTCACGTAGGCCTGCAGGCCGTCGTTCTGCAGGTCGCTGGCGACGCCGGCCAGCTCCGGCAGCTGCTTCAGTCGC
>JAJYXA010000383.1 GCA_021791235.1 Pseudomonadota bacterium | reverse complement strand
GCGTGGCCGAACTCCTCGATAACGACGGTGCCGTGGTCGAACTGGGCGGCGTGCGCAAGGAAATCTCGCTGGCGCTGGTGGATGGCGTGGCGGCGGGCGATTACGTCATCGTCCACGTTGGCTATGCCCTCAACCGGCTCGACCCGGAAGAGGCGGAAAAGACCTTGCAACTGTTTGCCGAGTTGGGTGAAAACCTGACATGAAATACATCGACGAATTCCGCGACGGTGTGCTGGCCAGGAAACTCGCCGCCGACGTGCGGCGCGAGGTTCTTCCCGGACGCAGCTACAGCCTGATGGAATTCTGCGGCGGGCATACCCATGCCATTTTCCGCTACGGGATACAAGATTTGCTGCCCGCCAACGTGCGCATGATCCACGGTCCCGGTTGCCCGGTGTGCGTGCTGCCGATCGGGCGGGTGGACAGCGCCATTCGGCTGGCGCGCACGCCCGGCGTGATCCTGTGTTCCTACGGCGACATGCTGCGCGTGCCCGGCTCGGACCGGGTCAGCCTGCTGAAGGCCAAGGCGGGCGGGGCTGACGTGCGCATGATCTATTCCAGCGCCGATGCGCTGCGGATCGCCCAGGAAAACCCCGAAAGCCAAGTGGTGTTCTTCGCCATCGGCTTCGAGACCACCACGCCGCCGACGGCGGTGGCGATTCTGCAGGCGGAAAAGCTGGGCCTTGCCAACTTTTCGGTATTTTCCAACCATGTGCTGACCCCCTCCGCCATCGCCAACATCCTCGAATCGCCGGAGGTGCGCAAGCTAGGGCTGCTACCGCTCGACGGCTTCATCGGCCCAGCGCACGTTTCCACCGTGATCGGCAGCCGGCCCTATGAATATTTCGCTTACGAATACCAGCGCCCGGTGGTGATCGCCGGCTTCGAGCCGCTCGACGTGATGCAGGCGATCCTGATGCTGGTGCGGCAGTTGAACGAGGGCCGCGCCGAGGTGGAAAACGAGTTTTCCCGCGCCGTGACGCGGGAAGGCAACCTCAAGGCGCAGGACATGGTGGCGGAAGTGTTCGAGCTGCGCCGCTCCTTCGAATGGCGCGGTCTCGGGCTGGTGCCTTACAGCGGCCTGAGGATCAAGGCGAAATACGCCGCTTTCGACGCCGAGCGGCGCTTCGACCTGCCCTATCATCAAGTGCCCGACCACAAGGCCTGCGAATGCGGCGCGATCATCCGCGGCGTGAAGAAACCGCTCGACTGCAAACTGTTCGGCACGGTGTGCACGCCCGACAATCCGATCGGTTCCTGCATGGTGTCGAGCGAAGGGGCTTGTGCGGCTTATTACACTTACGGACGATACAAGGAAGCTGAAAATCGTTAACCGCAGAGGCGCAGAGAATTCCCAATCCGGGTTTTCTCCGCGCCTCTGCGCCTCTGCGGTAAAAAAATTGAGAGCAACCATGACTAAAGCCAGAACCGGTTATATCCGCCCCCTCGACCTGAAACACGGCCGCGTCGACATGACCCACGGCAGCGGCGGGCGGGCGATGGCGCAATTGGTCGAGGAACTGTTCCTCGCCGCCTTCGACAATGAATTCCTGAACCAGCAGAACGACCAGGCGAGCTTTCATGTACCCGGCGGGCGTATGGTGATGGCGACCGATTCGCACGTCGTGTCGCCGCTGTTCTTTCCCGGCGGCGACATCGGCTGCCTGTCCGTTCACGGCACCCTCAACGATGTCGCCATGGCCGGCGCAGTGCCGCTCTATCTCTCGGCGGGCTTCATCCTGGAAGAGGGCTTTCCGCTCGCCGACCTGGCGCGCATCGTCGAGTCGATGGCGCGCGCCGCCAGGGAAGCCGGCGTGTCGATCGTCACCGGCGACACCAAGGTGGTCGAGCGCGGCAAGGGCGACGGCGTGTTCATCACCACCACCGGCATCGGCGTGGTGCAGGCGGGAGTGAATATCTCCGGCGAGCGCGCCCGGCCGGGCGACGCGATCATCGTCAACGGCCCGATCGGCGACCACGGCGTGGCGATTCTCAGCTTGCGCGAGAACCTCAGCTTCGGCACCGCCATCCAGTCCGACACCGCCGCGCTGCACGGCCTGGTCGCGGCGATGGTCGGCGCGGTGGCGGACATCCACGTGCTGCGCGACCCGACGCGCGGCGGGCTGGCGACTACGCTGAACGAAATCGCCCGCCAGTCGGGTGTCGGCATGATGCTGCGCGAAACCGGCCTGCCCATCCGTGCCGAAGTCCGCGCGGCGTGCGAGTTCCTCGGCCTCGATCCGCTGTATTCCGCCAACGAGGGCAAGCTCGTCGCCATCTGCCCGTGCGCGGATGCGAAGGCTTTGCTGGCAGCGATGCGCGCCCATCCGCTGGGTCGCGAGGCGGCGCTGATCGGCGAGGTGACCGAAGACGACCATCATTTCGTCCAGATGGAAACCGCTTTCGGCGGGCGGCGCATCGTGGACTGGCTGACCGGGGAGCAATTGCCGCGGATATGTTGAAAATCTTTCACCGCAGAGGCGCTGAGACGCAGAGGTTCCGCAAAGAAAGCCCTTCTTCCGCACTTTCTTGGAATTGCTTTTTTCTGCGCCTCCGCGCCTCCGCGCCTCTGCGGTGAAGTTGTTTGTTATTAATTTCGCTTTGTTCAGTTTGAAAATATGCGCATCCTGTTCCTGACCCACTCCTTCAACAGCCTGTCGCAGCGGCTCTACCTCGAACTGACGGGGCGCGGCCACGAGGTGTCGGTCGAGTTCGACATCAGCGACGCCGTGACGCTGGAGGCGGTGGCGATGTACCGCCCCGACCTGATTATCGCGCCTTTTCTCAAGCGCGCCATTCCCGAGGAAATCTGGCGCAAGCAGGTCTGCCTGATCGTCCACCCCGGCATCCGGGGCGACCGCGGGCCGTCGGCGCTGGATTGGGCGATCCTGAACGGTGAGCAGGAATGGGGCGTGACGGTGCTGCAGGCCGCCGCCGAGATGGATGCCGGCGACATCTGGGCAAGCGCGAATTTTCCGATGCGCGCGGCGAGCAAGGGCAGCCTGTACCGCAACGAGGTGACGGAGGCGGCGGCGGTGGCGGTGCTGGAGGCGGTGGAAAAGTTTGAGGCGGGCGGCGTCAGGCCCGAGCTGCTCGATTCAGCGCAGCCCGACATGCGCGGGCAATGGCGGCCCGCAATGCGCCAGGAAGACCGCGCCATCGACTGGCGCAATGACGATACCGCGACGGTGTTGCGCAAAATCAGATCTGCCGACGGCTTTCCCGGTGTGCTCGACGAAGTGCTGGGGATGGCTTGCTACCTGTACGACGCGCATCCCGAAACCGGGTTGCGCGGCGCGCCGGGGGAGATCATCGCCCACAACAACGGCATGATCTGCCGCGCCACAGTGGACGGCGCGGTGTGGATCGGCCACCTGAAAAAGAAACAGGACCGCGAGCCGGCCTTCAAGCTGCCGGCGGCGCTGGTGTTGGGGAAGCAACTGGTCGGCGTAGCCGAGGTTTCCCTCTCCCCAGCCCTCTCCCGCAAGCAGGAGAGGGAGCCTTATAGTGCAGCATTACTCCCCTCGCCCGCAGGCGGGAGAGGGGCTGGGGGAGAGGGGGGTTCGGGTACTGAGGGAACCACTTGGCGCGACATCCGCTACGAGGAGAAGAATGGAGTCGGCTATCTGCACTTCGAGTTCTACAACGGCGCGATGAGCACGGCGCAGTGCGGGCGTCTGCTTCAGGCTTACCAGGAGGCGATCCGGCGCGACACGAAAGTGATCGTGCTGGCGGGCGGGGCGGACTTCTGGTCGAACGGCCTCCACCTTAACCTGATCGAGGCGGCAGACAGCCCCGCCGACGAATCCTGGTGTAACATCAATGCCATGAATGACCTGGCGCGCGCCATTCTGTCTAGCGACAGCCATTTGATTATTTCCGCCTTGCAGGGCAACGCCGGGGCGGGAGGGGTATTCCTTGCGCTGGCGGCGGACCGGGTGGTGGCGCGCGAAGGCGTAGTGCTCAACCCGCACTACCAGGCGATGGGCAACCTGTACGGCTCAGAATACTGGACTTACCTGCTGCCGCGCCGGGTGGGTGCGGAACGGGCCGGCGAAATCACCGGGAACCGCCTGCCCGTGGAGGGGAGGCAAGCGAAGGCGCTCGGCCTGATCGACGATTGTTTCGGCAGCGATGCGGCAGGATTCCGGTGCGGCGTGGAGGCGTTGGCGGAAAGCCTCGCCGCAGATGCGCCAGCCCTGCTCGCCGAAAAGCGCGCAGAGCGCCGCCGCGACGAGGCGGGAAAGCCGCTGGCGGCTTACCGTGTCGAGGAATTGGCGCAGATGAAGCGCAATTTCTATGGTTTCGACCCCAGCTACCATGTGGCGCGCTACAATTTCGTCCACAAAGTGCCACATTCGCGTACACCGCGCCATCTGGCGCTGCATCGCAGAATCGGGGGGAAATAGGCCGTGCCGAATTTGCCGACAGTCCTGGTGGTTGACGACGAGGTACGCTCGCAGGAATCGCTGCGCCGCACCCTGGAAGAAGAGTTCACCGTGTTCACGGCGTCCGGTGCGGAAGAGGCGCTGGCGCTGCTGGAGCACGAGTGGATGCACGTGATCCTGTGCGACCAGCGCATGCCGGGGATGAGCGGTGTGGATTTCCTCAAGCAGGTGCGGGAGCGCTGGCCGGACACCGTGCGCATCATCCTGTCCGGCTACACCGAAACCGAGGACATCATCGCCGGCATCAACGCCGCCGGCATCTACCAGTACATCACCAAGCCCTGGCACCCGGAATCCCTGCTGCTTTCTGTGCGCGCCGCTGCGCAGATCTACCGCCTGCAGCAGGAAAACCAGCAGGCTTCGCTCGAGCTGCGCACCACCGAGCCGGTGCTGCGGCGCCGGGTCGAAGCCAAGCGCGAAGCGCTGAAGAGCCGGAATGGTTTTTTACGCCTGGTACGCAGCCGCGAAAGCCCGGTCAACCGGGTGTGCGAGATGGCGCAGCGCATCGCCCCCTACGATATTTCCGTCCTGATCACCGGCGAATCGGGCACCGGCAAGGAACTGCTGGCGCGTGCCATCCACTACGGCAGCAGCCGCGCCGACCGCGTCTTCGTGATCGAGAACTGCGGTGCGCTGTCCGACAGCCTGCTCGAATCCGAACTGTTCGGCCACAAGCGCGGCGCTTTCACCGGCGCGTTCGAGAACCGCGTCGGCTTGTTCGAGCAGGCCGACGGCGGTACCATTTTCCTCGACGAAATCGGCGATACGACACCCGCGTTCCAGGTCAAATTGTTGCGGGTCTTGCAGGAAGGGGAGATCCGTCCGCTGGGTAGTTCGCGCTCGCGCAAGGTGGACGTGCGGGTCATCTCGGCCACCAACCGGAACCTGGAAGAGGATGTGCGCAACGGGCGTTTCCGCGAGGATCTGTACTACCGCCTCACCACCTTCGCCCTGCACGTGCCGCCGCTGCGCGAACGTGCCCAGGACATTCGTCCGCTCGCCGACCACCTGCTGGGCGAGGCGGCGCGCGCACTCGACAAGCCAGTCAAGGGTTTCACCGCCGAGGCCATCGACTGCCTGTGCGCCTACCACTGGCCGGGCAACGTGCGCGAGTTGCAGAACGAGATTATCCGCATGCTGGCATTGGTTGACGGAGAGTATCTTGGCGCCGAGCTGCTGACGCCGCGGGTGCTGCGCGCGGCGGGGCAGGAGCAGGAAAGCGACAGGCATCTTGCCGGGACTGGCGTGGGGCCGCTCAAGGGGCGGATCGAAGTGCTGGAAAAAAGCGTGCTCAAGGAAACCTTGATCCGCCACCGCTGGAACAAGTCGCGTGCCGCTCAGGAACTGGGCCTGTCGCGGGTGGGGCTGCGCGCCAAGCTGTTGCGTTTCGGACTGGAGAAAAAATGAACCGGACAAACGACGGCAAGCTCAACGTGCTTTGGCTGCAATCCGCCGGCTGCGGCGGCTGCAGCATTTCACTCCTGAATGCCGAGGCGCCCGGCCTGCATGGCGCGCTGGAAACCGCGGGGGCGCGCTTTCTGTGGCACCCTTCCCTGAGCGAGGAAACCGGCGCGGAGGTGCTGGCGCTTTTCAAGCGCTGCCTGTCCGGGAAAACCCGTCTCGACGTGCTGTGCGTCGAGGGGGCGATGCTGCGCGGGCCGAATGAATCGGGCAAGTTCCATCTCTTGTCCGGTAGCGGCGAGCCGATGATGCACTGGGTGAAACATCTGGCAGCGGTGGCGCGCCACACCCTCGCTATCGGCAGTTGCGCCGCCTTCGGTGGTATCAATATTTCCCGGGGCAACCCCACCGGTGCCTGCGGCCTGCAGTACGAGCGCGACCTGGCGGGCGGGCTGCTCGGTGCCGATTACCGATCCGGCGCGGGGTTGCCGGTGATCAACGTGGCGGGTTGTCCGACCCATCCCAACTGGGTGACCGAGACCCTGACCCTGCTGGCGCTGGGCGAGCTGCCCCTGGATCAGCTCGATTCTTTGGGTCGTCCGCGCCACTATGCCGACCACCTGGTGCACCACGGCTGCCCGCGCAACGAATACTACGAATTCAAGGCGAGCGCGGAAAAGTCTTCCGATCTCGGCTGCCTGATGGAAAACATGGGCTGCAAGGGCACCCAGGCCCACGCCGATTGCAACATCCGCCTGTGGAACGGCGAAGGTTCCTGCTTGCGCGGCGGCTACGCCTGCATCAGCTGCACCGAGCCGGGGTTCGAGGATCCCGGCCATCCCTTTGCGCAGACGCCGAAGTTCGCCGGCATCCCCATCGGCCTGCCGACCGATATGCCCAAAGCCTGGTTCGTCGCGCTGGCTTCCTTATCGAAATCCGCCACGCCGAAGCGGGTGCGGGAGAACGCCCATGCCGACCACCTGGTGGTGCCGCCGGCGGTGAAAAAGACGAGGCTGAAATGAGCCGCCTGATCGTCGGCCCGTTCAACCGCGTCGAGGGCGACCTCGAAGTTGCCCTCGACATCGCCGCTGGGCGGGTGACGTCGGCCCAAGTCAATGCGCCGCTGTATCGCGGTTTCGAGCAGATCATGCAGGGCCGCGACCCGTTCGACGCGCTGGTGATCGCACCGCGCATCTGCGGCATTTGCTCGGTGTCGCAGTCGGCGGCGGCAGCCTCTGCCCTGGCTGCCGCGATGGGACTGGACATGCCGCCCAACGGCAGGTTGGCGCAGAACCTCACGCTCGCTTGCGAAAATCTGGCCGACCATTTTTCGCATTTCTACCTGTTTTTTATGCCGGATTTCGCCCGCGAGGCGTACCGCGAGCGTTCCTGGTTTCCCCCGGTACAGGCGCGGTTCAAGGCTCTGAGCGGCTCGGCAGCCCGGCAGGCGCTGCCGGCGCGCGCCAATTTCCTCCACCTGATGGGCTACCTGGCCGGAAAGTGGCCGCACACCCTGAGCGTTCAGCCCGGCGGTTCGGCCAAAGCGGTGGAGGCGGCGGAAAAGGCGCGCATGCTGGCGGTGATCCACCAGTTCCGCCGCTGGCTGGAGCAGACTTTGTTCGGCGACCGGCTGGAGACCATTGCCGCGCTCGATTCCGAAGCGGCGCTACAGACCTGGATGGACGCCCGGCCTGCCGGGGCGAGCGACTTCCGCCTGTTCCTCGAAATAGCCGCGGATTTGCGGCTGCACCATCTGGGGCGCGCTGCCGACCGCTTCATGAGCTATGGCAGCTATCCGTTCGAATCCGCCCATTTATTCCGTCCCGGCGTGTGGCAGGATGAATGGCGTGCGCTCGATCCGGCGGGAATCGCCGAGGATGTCAGCCATAGTCTGATGTCCGGTCCAGACGCCGCGCTGCCGCCGGCGCAGGGCATCACCCTGCCGCTGGAGGAAAAGGCGGGCGCCTACTCCTGGTGCAAGGCGCCGCGCCTGGCGGGCGAAGTGGTGGAAACCGGGGCGCTGGCGCGCCAGTTGGTGCAGGGGCACCCCTTGATGCGAGACCTGGCGGCGCACCATGGCGGCAACGTGCAGAACCGCGTCGTTGCTCGCCTGCTTGAGTTTGCCCTGGTGGTGCCCGCGATGGAAAATTGGGTGAAGGCTCTCAAGCCGGGCGAGCCTTTCTGTTATCACGGCAAAATGCCGGAAGACGTCCGCAGCTTCGGCCTGGTCGAGGCTGCGCGCGGCAGTCTCGGACACTGGCTGCACGTGCACCGCGGGCGGATTTTCAATTACCAGATCATCGCTCCCACCACCTGGAATTTCTCTCCGCGCGACGGGGCGGATACGCCCGGCGCGCTGGAACAGGCGCTGGTCGGCGTGCCGGTATTGCCCGGCGAGGAGTCGCCGGTGGCCGTGCAGCACGTGGTGCGCTCGTTTGATCCGTGCATGGTGTGCACGGTACATTGAGCCTTAACCATCTAGCCCGGATGTTTCATAAACATCGCCAGATTGAGAAGATTACTTGTAGGAGCGGGCTTGCCCGCGATTAACCCGTTATCCAGCCCTTCCAGGGCTGTTCGCGGGCAAGCCCGCTCCTACAAAAGCCGTCAGCGAGATCGCTCCGTTTTTATGAAACATCCGGGCTAGTATTGAAAATCG
>JAJYXA010000500.1 GCA_021791235.1 Pseudomonadota bacterium | reverse complement strand
TGATACAGCAGGCACGGCCGTGAGCGGTTGGCGAACACGGTGTCCTCGCAGGTGCGCAGCTGGAACACCTTCTGCAGCAGCTGGATGCTTTCGCGCACGGCATAGGAATTGGGATAGGGGCCGAACGCCTGGTCCTGCTTCTTCGGCGTGCCGCGGAAGTAGGCCAGGCGCGGAAAGCGGTGCCCGGTCAGCAGCAGGTAAGGGTAGGACTTGTCGTCGCGGAACAGGATGTTGAAGCGCGGCTTCAGGCCCTTGATCAGGTTGTTTTCCAGCAGCAGCGCTTCGGCCTCGGTGCGCGTCACCGTAGTGTCGATGCGGTCGACGCTTTTCAGCATCAGCCGGATGCGCGGGCTCTGGTCGCTTTTCTGGAAGTAGCTGGAAACGCGCTTTCTCAGGTCCTTCGCCTTGCCGACATACAGCACGGCGCCGGCCGCATCGATCATGCGGTAGACGCCGGGCAGGGTGGGCAGCGAGGCGAGGAATTCCTTGTCGACGGCGCTCAAGCGGCTTATTCGTCCTCGTCCAGCAGCTTGCCCGCAATCGCCCAGTTCTCGTCCGGCAGTTCCTCGAACGCGATGTAGGTATACGACGCTGGTTTGCCGGCATGGCGCTCCAGCGTGGCGGTGATTTCCTCGGCGACTTTCTTCTTCTGCTCGCGGGTGAGGCTGCCTGCGAGCTTGATGGTGACGACGGGCATGGTCAGTCCTTCGCTTGAATTGTCTCGAACACGGCCGCGAACATCTCGGGGGTGAGGCGGCGCGTCTGGGTATTGTAGCGGGAGCAGTGGTAGCTGCTGACCAAGCGCCGGCCGTCGGGCAGGCGGTAATCGCTGGCGTGGGCGAAGGGGTAATCCTTGAGCTTGAGGCCCTGCGCGCGCAGCACTGCCTGGTGCGCGATCTGGCCCAGCGCCAGGATACTGGCGTGCTCGGGTAGCGTCGCGAGTTCGGCGGCGAGAAAGCGGTTGCATTCGCGGATTTCGCCCGGTTCCGGCTTGTTGGCGGGGGGCAGGCATTTGACCGCGTTGGTGATGCGGCAGCCGGTGAGCGTCAGGCCGTCGTCGACCGAGACCGATTGCGGTGCGCTGGCGTAGCCGAAGCGATGCAGGGTTTCGTACAGCAGCACGCCGGCGTAATCGCCCGTGAAGGGGCGGCCGCTGCGGTTGGCGCCGTGCATGCCGGGGGCGAGGCCGACGATCAGCAGATTGGGTGCCGGATCGCCGAAGGCGGGCACGGGGCGGGCGTGGTAATCGGGATGGCGGGCGCGCACGTCGTCAAGGAAGGTCGCAAGACGCGGGCAGGTGCGGCAGGTCGGATCGAAGGTGTTGGCCATGAAAGCGCCCCGGGTGAGGGGCGATGATTGTAACGGCGTTTAGCCCCAGCCTGCCGCGACCGCCAGCCGGTAGGTGATGAACGAGGCCAGATAGGCCAGTGCGAACAGGTATCCGGCCATGATCAGCGGCATGGTCCAGCCGCCGGTTTCGCGCTTGACGGTGGCGAGCGTGGCCAAGCACTGCGGCGCGAAGACGAACCAGGCCAGCAGCGCCAAGCCGGTGGCCAGGCTCCAGCTATGGGCGATGAGCGGGCTGAGGGCGCCTGCGGTGTCGTTGCCGGTGGCCGACAGTGCATAGACGGTGCCGAGCGCGCTCACTACGACTTCGCGTGCGGCCAGGCCGGGTACCAGCGAGATGCTGATTTGCCAGTTGAAGCCGATGGGCTCGAAGACGACGGCGAGCGCGCGTCCCAGCATGCCGGCGAAGCTATACTCGATCGGTGCGCCGGTCGCGCCCACGGGCGGTGCGGGAAAGCTGGCGAGAAACCACAGCAGGACGGTGAGCGCGAGAATGATGCCGCCGACCCGCTTCATGAAGATCATCACCCGCTGCCACAGGCCGATGGCGATGTTGCGCAGGCGGGGCAAGTGATAGATCGGCAGTTCCATCATCAGCGGGTGCATGAGGTTGCGCGCGGTGAAACGCTTGAGCAGCCAGGCGACGATCAGTGCACCGACGATGCCGGCTACATACAGGCAGAACAGCACCAGACCCTGCAACTCCAGCCCGCCCCAGATCTTGCGCTGCGGTATGAAGGCGCCGATAAGCAGCGCATACACCGGCAGTCGCGCCGAGCAGGTCATCATCGGGGCGATCATGATGGTGACCAGGCGGTCGCGCGTGTTGGTGATTGTGCGTGCGGCCATGATGCCGGGGATCGCGCAGGCGAAGCTCGACAGTAGTGGGATGAACGAGCGCCCGGACAGGCCGACGCCGCCCATCAGGCGGTCGAGCAGGAAGGCCGCGCGGGGCAGGTAGCCGGATTCCTCCAGTACCAGGATGAAGAAGAACAGGATGATGATCTGCGGCAGGAACACGACCACGCCGCCGGCACCGGCGATCACGCCGTCGACCACGAGGCTTTGCAGCCAGCCGTTCGGCAACAAGCCGGCGACGCCGTTGCCCAGCCACTCGGTGGCGGTTTCGATCCAGCTCATCGGCGTCGCGGCCCAGGCGAACACCGCCTGGAAAACCAGGAACAGGACCACCGCCAGCAGCGGCGGGCCGGCCAGCGGATGCAGCACTACGCGGTCGATGCGATCGCTGGCGAGGTGCGGAATCGCCTTGTCCAGGCCCATGCCCTGCAGGATCCGGCGCACTACCTCATGATCGGCTTCGATCGTGTCGGCAGCGGACGCGCGATTGCCGATGGGCGCTGTCCGTTTCCAGGTGTCCGGCCGGTCGAGCAGGGTGAGCAGCGCGGCGGCACCGTCGGCATTCACCGCAACGGTGTTGACGACGGGCAGGCCGAGTGCCTCCGACAAGGCGGCGCCGTCGACCCGGATGCCGCTCTGCGCGGCGAGATCGGTCATGTTGAGCGCCACCACGCAGGGCAGGCCCAGGCGTTTGACCGCCAGTACCAGCCGCAGATTGCGCCGCAGGTTGGTCGCGTCGACCACGCACACCACCAGATCGGGACGCTTCTCGCCTTCGGCATGGCCGGTGAGCACGTCGCACGTCACCTTCTCGTCGGGCGAGCGCGGATTCAGGCTGTAGGTGCCGGGCAGGTCGAGCACGCGCAAATTCTTGCCGGCAGGGGTGACGAGCTTGCCTTCTTTGCGCTCGACCGTCACGCCGGCGTAGTTGGCGACCTTCTGGTGACTGCCGGTGAGGCGGTTGAACAGTGCGGTCTTGCCGCAATTGGGGTTGCCTACCAGCGCGAGAAGCGGCCCGCCGCGATGCACATGGACGATGGCCTGCTTCATGCTGCTGCTCCGTGAGCTGCCCTGTGCTCGGTCGCCACCTGCACGCAGGCCGCCTCGACGCGCCGCAGCGCGAAAGTGGAAGAGCCCACCCGCACCACCAGCGGGTCGCCCCCCGGCAGGGCGCGCGTCATCACCATCACCTGCTCGCCGGGGAGGAAGCCGATTTCCTCCAGCCACTCGTGCCATTCCGGCGCGTTGGCGGGGGGCGCGACCTGGGTGACGGTACAGGCCTGGCGGTCGGGAAGCTGGTCGAGGGTGAGAGTCATGAGCTGGCTTTTATGCGGGCTGGCGGATTGTACGACGGGGCGACGGCATGACGCTGCTGCGGGTGCTGCGGCTGATTGGCGCGGGGCAGCGCGCGGCGGCGTCCCAGCCGGATGTGCAGCCCGAGCAGGAGCGGCAGCGCGAGCCCGGCGATCCAGTGCAGCAGCGGCAGCCAGGCGGCGTTGTCGTCGGATGAGAAATAATACAGTGCGTAGCCGGTGCCGGCGAGCCAGACGGTGAGCGCGAGCATCGGCAGGCCGCTGCGGTGGTTCCTGCGGCGGTCCCAGGCGAGCCGGATGTGATTGGGCGCGAGCGAGCCGGCCAGCGCGAGCGCCAGCATGGCCATCAGCCCGTGCAGGCGCAGCCACCAGGCTTCGAGCGGGTGCGCTGCGGGGCCGAATTCGCCTTCCATTCGCAAGAAATAATGAAACGCCAGCCACAGGGCGCCGCTAAGCCAGAGCAGCGCGAAGCCGGCATAGAGCCATTTCTTGTGGCGTGGACCGAGGCGGATGACGGCCTTGCTCATGCCGCGGCCTCGCAGGGCAGGGTGCGCCAGCCCTTGCCATCGCCGACGGCGATGGCCGGACTGGCTGGGTCGATCAGGATCGCCTGCGCGCCCTGGCGTCCGAGCAGCGCGGGCGCGCGCTGCGGGTCGGCAGCGACGATCTTGGTCAGGGCGTCGGCGGCCAGGCAGGTCGGCGCCAGTACGCTGACGCTGAGCGTGCGGCACAATTCGCCGCCGGTATGCGGGTGGCGCAGCGGGCTGGCGGCAGACTCGGCCTGGTAATACCCGGCCGAGGTGGCGGCGGCGCCATGTCGCAGATCGGCCAGATGCAGGCTCAGCGTGGGCTGTGCGGGGTGGCGCACGCGCACCGGTTCGGCGCTGCCGCCGAAGCGCGCGAGGTCGCCGCCGGCGTTGACCCGCGCGCTCGCCATGCCGGCGTCGCGCAGCACGGCGAGCGCGGCGTCGACCGCGTAGCCCTTGGCGATGCCGCCGAAATCGACGAGCAGCGGACGGGCGAAGCGCACCCGGTCGCCGTCGAGTTCGATCGCCTGCCAGTCGGGTGCGGAATCGGCCGGCATGTCGACGTGGTGCGGCAAATGGCCGGTTTCGACCAGCCAGGGCGCGACGCTGGGGTCGAACAGGCCGTCGCTGGCCGCGGCGAATTCGAGCGCGGCGCCGAATACCTGCGCCAGATCGCCGGAGAGTGCGACCCAGTCGCGGCCGGCGTGGCGGTTGACGCGTGACAGCTCCGACTCGGCGTCGTGAAAGCTCATCGCGCCATGAATGGCGGCGATGCGCGCAAACGCACGCTCGACCGCTGCGTTGATGCGAGTCGTATCGGCCCCCTCGGCGGCGATTTCGACCAGGGTGCCCAGCCATGGCTGGGCGCGTTGCACACGCGCGTTCATTTCAGCGCAACCGCATGAATCGCGAGGACGCGGCGCACGCCTTCGGCGATGTGCTTGCAGGAGAGCGTGGCGCCGCTGATGTTCTGGATGTCGTCGTCGAGCTTGAGCGCCGCGCCGTGGCGCGCGCCATTGAACTGTGCGCGCCATTTCGGGTTACGGATCTCGCCGCCGTGGGTTTCGCGGTAGTCGAGGATTTCCACCCCGCGCACCGCGCCGCTGGCGTCGAGCGCGACCGCATAGGTGATGAACTCGTGCTTGCCGTATACCTCGTCGAGCACGAACCAGCCAGCCGGCTTGCCGTCCGCCATGACCTGCCAGACGGGCTGCTCGGGGAAGTGCATCCGCACCTTGGCGGCTTTTTCGACCACGCCTTTTTGCGCGTCGGTCAGGCGCACCGGATGCGGAACGAATGCGCTGGCGTCGGGAAACATGACTTTCTGCGCGGCTTCGGTCGTCATGTATTGCACGGCATAGGCGGGGCTGACCATGGCGGCCGGGGCCATCAGGGCGGGGACGATCAACCAGGCAGGAGAATGGGACATGGCTGGGATCCTCAGAAGTTGTAGCCGAGCTTCAGGCGCAGCTCGTGCTTGGTTTTTTCGATCAGGTGCAGGTCGTCGTCAGCCTGGTTGATGTATTGCTCGCGACCGCCGGCCAGCTGGTTGAACCAGGTCAGCGTCGCCCACCACCGCTTGCCGCCGTAGTGCAGGGTCGGGCCGGCGAACACGCTCCAGCGCTCTTGGCCGACTTCGGTTTCGAATTCAGTCTGGTACTGCGTTTCGATCCCGACGTTCCAGTTCGGCGCGAAGTGGTACGACAGGCCACCCCCGAGCGTGAACTCGATCTCCATTTCCGGTTTGGTCGGCCATTCGAAGGTCGCGCCCGGATCGCCGGTCAGTGCCTGCATCGCCGCGTCGGCGCTCGCCTGCGTCGCGGCGTCGAGCGGTGCACGCTTGGCATAGGTGCCTTCGAATCCGGCGTTGGCGACCGCGATGAGCTGGTCGTCGAGGAAGAATTTCTGCAACTGCATGCTGACGTCGAACGAGGTGGTGTCCTTGTCCTTGCCGGAATGCGGGTCGAGCCAGGACTGATGCAGTTCGAACATTGCCGACAGCCCGACCGGATCCTTGGCTGCCGAGAGGAAGTTGTATTTGCCCTTCACCTCGATTCCGGAGGGCTTCATGCCATAGGATTCAGCGCCCGGCAGGTAGGCGTCGATCACCAGACCGCGGGTGTCGATCGACTGGCCGAGCAGCGCGGCCGAGGCGGTGAAACGCGAGGTGACGCCGTATTCGTATTCGAGTTCGGTGTCATAGGCGGTGTATTCGCCCTGGCCCTTGTCCCAGCGGCGGGTGAGCCAGGCGTAGGCTTCGGACGTGCCCTGGGGCAGGGTTTCAGCGCCGGCCACATAGCCGAACAGGTTTTCGTCGGCGGCCGCGGGAAGCGCAGCTGCCAGGGTGAGTGCAGCGGGGATTGCTGTAAGCAGGCTTATCGATTTCATGGATCAGGTTTCTTTCCAGGTAGAGAGTTTGGCTGGCTGATTCCATGGAACGGGCTGGCTGGTTGAGAAGCGGGGTCAGTGGGCTGCGTGCTGCGTATGTGCGGTGGGGCGCACCTCTTGTTCCAGTTCGTCGAGCAGGCATTGGCAGGTTTCGCGCTCGGCGGGACTGAGCGCGGCGTGCTGTGCTGCGCGCGCGAGCAGCAACGATGCGGTGGCCTGATTGCGCGCGCAGGGGTGGCGCAGCATGACCAGGACGGCAATCAGGAGCGAGGCGGGTTGCATGGCTTTCCTTTCCAGGGGACGGGCGGGTTGAAAGCGGGATTACTTGGTCAGAATCAGCTTGCTGTTTCGGGTGACGCGCAGCCGGTAGATTTCACCGTGATGATTAATCAGGATTTCCTGGCTCCCCTGGAACAAAAGTTCGGCTGGAATGCCCTTCTGCGAAGGGGGCTGCTGTCCGGCCCCGGCTTGAAGTCGGGTGGCGGCGGGCGCTAGTGCGGGACTGCCGGGGTGCATGGGATCGAGGAGCATGGTCTTCATGTAAAACGCGCTTAAATTTATGTAAGGAGAATAATAACGATTCTCATTAATGTGTCAAGCGCAGCGAACAGCCGCCCTGCAGTCATCAATGGATGGCCGTCCTGTCAGGAAAGCGGGGAATGCGGGGGGTAGGGACGGCGCACCAGCGGCTGCGCGGATAGGGCTTCGGGTTGCAGTGTGACGTGGCCGATTCCGTGGCGCGTGTCCATGCGCTGGCGCGCGGCGGCGAGAATGTTGGGCCAGTCGTCCAGGTCATTGATTTCCAGATGGGCGGACAGCGCGATGCTGCCGGACGACAGCGTCCATACGTGCAGGTCGTGCACGCGCAGCACGCCATCGAGCGTGGCCAGATCCTGGCCCACGGCATCGAGCTGGACATGGCCGGGCACGCCTTCCATCAGCACGTGCACCACTTCGCGCAGCAGCCGCAGGGCCGAGACCAGGATCAGCGCCGCCACCAGTAGAGACAGCAGGGGGTCGATCGGCGTCCAGCCGGTGGTGACGATGACGATGCCCGCGCTGATTGCCGCCACCGAGCCAAGGGCGTCGCCCAGCACGTGCAGCAGCGCGGCGCGGCTGTTCAGCGTGTGTTCGCCGCGGCTCAGCACCCAGGCGACGAGCAGATTGATGCCGAGGCCGATGACGGCGACGCCGATGACGGTATTGCCGGCGATCGCGTGGGGCGTGCCGAAGCGATCGATGGCCTCGTGCACGATGTAGCCGAGCAGGACCAGCATCAGCAGGCTGTTGAACAGCGCAGCCAGCACTTCGGCACGCACCAGGCCGTAGGAATGACGGAAGCTGGGCGGGCGGCGTGCCAGCCAGGCGGCTGCGGCCGCCAGTCCCAGCGCGGAGGAATCGGTAAACATGTGCGCGGCGTCGGACAGCAGCGCGAGCGAGCCCGACCACCAGCCGGCCAGCGCCTCGACCCCGGCGAACGAGAGCGTCAGCAGCAGGGCGACGAGCAGCTTGCCGTTGCCCCCTTCATAGGCCGTATGAGCGTGGGCGTGATGTGCGCCGTGGCCATGTGCATGAGCACTGGGGGCGTGATTATGAGCGTGCACAGTAATCCGTCGGGTCGATCTGCAGGTTGAGGTCCGCGCTATCCTGTCCCAGTCCCGCGATGTGGTGCAACGCATTGGTATAACGCGTCGATTCGCGCAGCGCGGTCAGGGTCGGCGGGTGCGGGTGGCCGTGCATGCGTGCCAGCCGCGCCCGCGAAGGAGCGGGCCAGTCAACTTTCAGGTTGGCCAGGACTTCGTCGGCCAGGTCGGACCGGTTGCACACCAGGGCCATGTCGCAGCCGGCTTCGATGGCCGCCGTCACCCGCTCGACCACGCCACCCGCCACGGCGGCACCCGCCATGCACAGGTCGTCGCTGAACACCGCGCCGTCGAATCCCAGCTCCTGGCGCAGCAGCTTTTTCAGCCACACGCGCGAAAACCCGGCGGGCTTGTCGTCGACTTCGGGATAGATCACATGCGCCGGCATGATCGCCGCCAGTCCCGCCTCGATCATCAGGCGGAACGGCACCAGGTCGGCGATGGCGATATCGGCCAGGGTGCGGGTGTCGACCGGAATGTCGACGTGCGAA
>JAJYXA010000370.1 GCA_021791235.1 Pseudomonadota bacterium | reverse complement strand
GGGCGATCTGGTGCTGGGTTACGCCGAGCGCATCCTGGCCTTGACCGGCGAGATGGAAGCGCGCGTGGGCGAACTGACCGGCCAGGTGACGGGTCCCCTGATGATCGGGGCTTCCACCACCATTGCCGAGTACCAGCTTCCGCGCATTCTGGGTGAATTCAAGGAGCGCTTCCCGCAGGTGCAGGCGCGTCTCACGGTCGCCAACTCGGAGACGGTGGCGGCCAAGGTGGCCGATCATTCGCTCGACGTCGGCCTGATCGAGGCGCCTTCGCACAATCCCAACCTGACCACGCTGGCGTGTTGCGAAGACGAACTGGTGATGATCTGTTCGCCCCATCATGCGCTGGCTTCGCGTTCGAACGTGAATGCGCACGATATTGCCGAGCAGCCCTATGTGTCTCGCGAGCATGGTTCAGGCACGCGCGAGGTGGTGGACGATTTCTTCAAGGACAACGGCGTCAACCCGGACGATCTGCATATCGAAATGGAGTTGGGCAGCCGCGAGGCGATCAAGGGGGCGGTCGAGGCCAATCTCGGGGTGGCCATCATGTCGGCGTCCACGGTCACCAAGGAAATCCAGCTCGGCACGCTGGTTGCGGTGCCGTTGACGCCCAGACTGACGCGCGAACTTTCCATGGTGTATGCACCTGAAAAATTCCGCAGCAAGCTGCTCGACGCCTTCATCAGCTTCGTCGAAAACAAGTTTCAGCAGTGCAATATCGATGTCATTCCGCTGAAACGTCCGGTCAAGGGCCGCGGTCGCTGATGCGGGACAGCAAGCGTCTCGTGTCGATCTTCCGGTCGTTGTCGGAATCGCGGCAGCAGGCCTTGCTGGACTACGCGGAGTTTCTGGCCGGCAAGGAAGACGCCGATATGGCTGCTGCGCCGCCTGCCGAACCGCTGCCGATCCCGCGGCCCGAGCAGGAAAACGTGGTCAAGGCGATTCAGCGCCTGATGCAGACCTATCCCATGCTGGAGCGCAACCAGATTTTCCATGAAGCCTCTGCGCAGATGACGCGACATCTGGTGCACGGCGTGGCGGCGGTCGAGGCGATCGACGAACTGGAACAGATTTTCGCGCGCCAGTATCAACAGCACCTCGAAGCACTGAAAAAAGACCTGCAGTCGTTCTGATATTGCGGGGGATTCAGTCGGGCAACGCGCCACCGCAGTGCCAGCAGCTCAGAAAATTCCCGGGATTGACCTCGCCGCAATGCGGACAGGGTTTTTCATCACGCGGCCGTGCGTCGCGTAATCCGGCCAGCGCCTCACGCGCACGCGCTTCCTGCGCATCATCGTCGACCCACACTTCGGGCTGCGCCTGCATGAACGGCACTTCGCCCAATGCGCCGGCGGCGTTGGCGTTGAGGATGTGGGTGACGATGCCGAGACTGGACAGCGCATCAGCGGCGAGCTGGGCATCGAGCAGGGTGGGGGCGATGTGGACCCGTTTCATCGACGGGCGGAAGGTGTCACGCCTTGCGGCGGACGCGCACGATGAGGTCGATGCCTTCGGTCACCATGCCGGGCGGCAGCGGCGGCAGGCCGGAAATCTGCACGTGCTCGGCGTCGATATCGGACAGCTTGCCGCTGTCGACCTCATAGAGGTGATGGTGCGGGCTGGTGTTGGGGTCGAAGAACACCTTGCTGGGGTCGACGATGACTTCGCGCACCAGGCCTTTTTCCAGGAACAGCTTGAGCGTGTTGTAGACCGTGGCCTTGGAGGTTTCGGAGTGGCGGGTGTTGACGATCGCCATCACCTGGTCGGCCGAGAGGTGCTCCTGGCGGGAAAACAGCGCGTACGCAATCTCGATCCGTTGATGGGTCGGATTGATGTCGTGGCTGCGCAGAAGGCCGGCCATGTTGTCGCGCGTGTAATGCATGCGCCTTATGATAAACGGCGATCTGGACTTTGTCTAATATCCGGAATGGGTATGAAAATCGCGCGGAACCCCCCGATCGGGCACGGAAAAATGCCAAAAAACGGTACAATCTCAACCAGTCTTTTGGCCCCTTGTTTAGTGAAGCAGGAATCCTGTGGTTACCCTCACCCGCCTCGATAGCGCGCAGCCTGATTTTCAGGCGCGCCTTGCCCGTCTGCTGCAATTCGACGACGCTGCCGATGCCGCCATCGAACAGACGGTGGCGGCCATCCTGCTCGACGTGAAGTCGCGGGGCGATGCGGCCGTGCTCGAATACACCGAGCGCTTCGATCGGCTGCCAGCAAGTTCGCTGGCCAGCCTGGAACTGAACGTGGCGCAACTCAAGGCTGCGCTCGATCGCCTGCCCGCCGACACCCGCCAGGCGCTGGAAGCCGCGGCGGATCGCGTGCGCCGCTATCACGAGAAGCAGGTGCAGGGGTCGTGGACCTACACCGAGGACGACGGCACCGTGCTGGGGCAGAAGGTCACGCCGCTCGACCGCGTCGGGCTGTACGTGCCGGGCGGCAAGGCTGCGTATCCGTCGTCGGTGCTGATGAACGCGATCCCTGCCAAGGTCGCCGGTGTCGGTGAGCTCATCATGGTGGTGCCGACTCCGGGCGGCGAGCAAAATCAATTGGTGCTGGCCGCTGCCGCGATTGCCGGGGTCGACCGCGTGTTCACAATCGGCGGCGCGCAGGCGGTGGCGGCGCTGGCCTACGGCACGCAAACCGTGCCGCAGGTCGACAAGATCGTCGGCCCCGGCAACGCCTACGTGGCGGCTGCCAAGCGCCGCGTGTTTGGTACGGTGGGCATCGACATGATCGCCGGACCTTCCGAGATTCTTGTCATCGCCGACGGCAACACGCCGCCGGAATGGGTGGCGATGGACCTGTTCTCGCAGGCCGAGCACGACGAGATGGCGCAATCGATCCTGCTGTCGCCCGACGCGGCCTATCTCGATGCAGTGGCGGCGGCAATCGACAAACTGATCCAAGAGATGCCGCGCAGCGAGGTGATCCGCACCTCGCTGACCAACCGCGGCGCGCTGATCAAGACGCGCGACCTCGACGACGCCGTCGCGATCTCCAACACCATCGCGCCGGAACACCTGGAGCTCTCGGTGGCCGACCCCGACGCACTGCTGCCCAATCTGCGCCACGCCGGCGCGATCTTCATGGGCAAGAACACCTGCGAGGCGCTGGGCGATTACTGTGCCGGGCCGAATCACGTGTTGCCCACGTCGCGCACCGCGCGCTTCTCGTCGCCGCTGGGCGTGTACGACTTCCAGAAGCGCAGCAGCCTGATCCACGTGTCGCAGGCCGGCGCACAGACGCTGGGGAAAATCGCCGCCACGCTGGCTTACGGCGAAGGTCTGCAGGCACACGCGCGTTCCGCCGAATATCGTTTGGTCCATAAATGAGCCAGTTCTGGAGTGCCGTGGTGCACGGCCTGACGCCCTATGTGCCGGGCGAGCAGCCGAAGCTGGCCAACCTGGTCAAGCTCAACACCAATGAAAACCCTTACGGGCCGAGCCCCAAGGTGCTGAATGCCGTGCGCGCGGAAGCCGCCGACACGCTGCGTCTGTACCCCGACCCCAATTCGGACCGGCTGCGCGCCGGTATCGCTGCCTATCACGATGTGATGGCCAATCAGGTGTTCGTTGGCAACGGCTCCGATGAGGTGCTGGCGCACGCCTTCCTGGCGCTACTGAAGCATGACAAGCCGATCCTGTTTCCGGACATTACCTACAGCTTCTACCCGGTCTATTGCGGGCTCTACGAGATCGCGCACCGCGCGATTCCGCTCACGGACACGTTCGAGATCCGGGTCGACGATTACCTGAAGCCCAACGGCGGGGTGATTTTTCCCAATCCCAATGCACCCACTGGGCGGCTGCTGGCACTGAAAGAAATCGAGCGCCTGCTGGCCGGCAATCCGGACTCGGTGGTGGTGATCGACGAGGCCTACATCGACTTTGGCGGCGAGTCGGCGGTGGGGCTGGTGGCGCGCTATCCGCAGCTGCTGGTGACGCGCACCCTGTCGAAATCGCATGCGCTGGCCGGCCTGCGCGTCGGCTATGCCATCGGTCAGCCGCACCTGATTGAGGCGCTCAACCGGGTCAAGGACAGCTTCAACTCTTATCCGCTCGACCGCTTCGCCCAGGCGGGCGCCCTGGCTTCGATGGAAGACCGCGCCTATTTCGAGTCCATTTGCGCCAGGGTGGTGACGACGCGCACCCGGCTGGTGGCTGAAATGGAGACGCTGGGTTTCGAGGTGCTGCCGTCGGCCGCCAACTTCATCTTCGCCCGCCATTCTGGGCACGACGGCGCGGTGCTGGCTTCGCGCCTGCGCGAGCGCAGCATCATCGTGCGGCATTTCAAGAATCTGGACCGCATCGCGCCGTTCCTGCGCATCACGGTGGGGACCGATGCGCAATGCGATGCACTGCTTGCCGCATTGAAAGCCATTGTGAACTGCTAGAATCCCTCTACAGCCTTATTTTCCGACGCCATGCGCACCGCACAAGTCACCCGCAACACCCTCGAAACCCAGATCACGGTCGGCCTCAACCTTGACGGCACGGGGGTTTCGAAGCTCGCCACCGGGGTGCCGTTTCTCGACCACATGCTCGACCAGATCGCGCGCCATGGCCTGATCGACCTGGACATCCAGGCCAAGGGTGACCTGCATATCGACGCCCACCATACGGTGGAAGACACCGGCATCACGCTGGGGCAGGCTTTCGCGCAGGCGCTCGGCGACAAGAAGGGCATCCGCCGCTACGGCCACGCCTATGTGCCGCTCGACGAGGCGCTGTCACGCGTGGTGATCGACCTGTCGGGACGCCCGGGGCTGGAATACCATGTCGATTACACGCGTGCGCGCATCGGCGAATTCGACGTCGACCTGTTCCTCGAATTCTTCCGCGGCTTCATCAACCACGCCGGGGTGACGCTGCACATCGACAACCTGCGCGGCATCAACGCGCACCATCAGGCCGAGACGATCTTCAAGGCGTTCGGCCGCGCGCTGCGCATGGCGGTGGAAAGCGACGCCCGCATGGGCGATGTGCTGCCGTCGACCAAGGGTGCCCTGTGAACGTCGACATCGCCGTCATCGACTATGGCATGGGCAACCTGCGCTCGGTGTCCAAGGCTATCGAGCATGTCGCGCCGTCGGCTAGCGTGATGGTGACGTCCGACCCGACAGTGATTGCCGAAGCCGGGCGCGTGGTGTTTCCGGGACAGGGCGCCGCGCGCGACTGCATGCGCGAAATCGATGCGCGCGGGTTGCGCCAGGTCATCCTCGATGCTGCTCGCAGCAAACCCTTTCTGGGCATCTGCATGGGCATGCAGGTGCTGTTCGAACACAGCGAGGAAGGCGATACCGCCTGCCTGGGCATACTGCCCGGAACGGTACAGCGTTTTCCGCACGAGGCGATGCATGACGATGCCGGCAACAAGCTCAAGGTGCCGCACATGGGCTGGAACAACGTCCATCAGGCGATGCCGCATCCGTTGTGGGTGGGGATCGAGGAAGGTGAGCGCTTTTATTTCGTTCACAGCTATTTTGTGCAGCCGACCACGCCCGAGGTGATTGCCGGTTTCTCGCATTACCCTTTCCCGTTCACCTGTGCCGTGGCGTCGGGGAACATCTTCGCCGTCCAGTTCCATCCGGAGAAAAGCCAGAATGCCGGATTGACGCTGCTGGGCAATTTCGTAACCTGGAATCCAGACGAGCACGACTCCGCCTGTGATATGTCCGGCGCAGCCTGCGCCTAAATTTTACCTGTACGACCCTGCTGATCAGCCATGTTAATTATTCCCGCGATCGACCTTAAAGACGGCCACTGCGTGCGCCTGGAGCAAGGCGAAATGGACAAGGCCACCGTGTTTTCAGAAGACCCGGCCGCCACTGCACGCCACTGGAAAGCGCAGGGTGCGCGCCGCCTGCATCTGGTCGACCTGAACGGCGCGTTTGCCGGCAAGCCGGTCAATGACGTAGCGATCCGCTCCATCGTCGACGCGGTGGGTGACGAGATGCCGGTGCAGCTCGGCGGTGGTATCCGCGATCTGGCCACCATCGAACGCTATCTTGATGATGGCGTGCGCTACGTCATCATCGGCACCGCTGCGGTGAAGAATCCAGGCTTCCTGCACGAAGCCTGCGACGCCTTCCCCGGCCACGTGATGGTCGGGCTGGACGCCAGGGACGGCAAGGTTGCGGTCGAAGGCTGGTCCAAGCTGACCGGCCACGACGTGATCGATCTGGCCAAGCGTTTCGAGGGCTACGGCGTCGAGGCAGTCATCTATACCGACATCGGCCGTGACGGCATGCTGACCGGCGTTAACATCGAAGCCACCCAGCGGCTCGCACAGGCGCTGTCGATCCCAGTCATCGCCAGCGGCGGCGTGACCAACCTCGACGACGTCCGCGCGCTGTCCACCGTCGCCAAGGACGGCATCATCGGTGCGATCACCGGGCGTGCCATCTATCAGGGCACGCTCGATTTCGCCGAGGCGCAGAAGCTCGCCGACGAACTGGCGGGCGGCGTGTTCGGCGTTTAATTCATGCTCGCAAAACGCATTATCCCCTGCCTCGACGTCACCAACGGCCGCGTGGTCAAGGGCGTCAATTTCGTCGAGTTGAAGGACGCCGGCGATCCGGTCGAAATCGCGCGCCGCTACAACGAGGCGGGCGCCGACGAGCTGACCTTCCTCGACATCACCGCGTCGTCTGATAACCGCGACCTGATCCTGCACATCATCGAGGCGGTCGCGTCCGAAGTGTTCATCCCGCTGACGGTCGGCGGCGGCGTGCGCGCAGTGGGGGACGTGCAGCGCCTGCTCAATGCCGGCGCAGACAAGGTCAGCATCAACACCTCTGCGGTCACCAACCCCCAGCTGGTGAAGGACGCAGCCGACCGCTACGGCAGCCAGTGCATCGTGGTGGCGATCGACGCCAAGCGCGTCGGCGACCATTGGGAAGTCTTCACCCACGGGGGCCGCAACGCTACCGGGCTCGATGCGATCGAATGGGCGAAGAAGATGGAAAGCCTGGGTGCGGGCGAACTGCTGCTCACCTCGATGGATCGCGACGGTACCAAGAGCGGCTTCGACCTGGAATTGACTCGTGCCATTTCCGATGCGGTCGACATTCCCATCATCGCCAGCGGCGGCGTCGGAACCCTGCAGCATCTGGTCGATGGTGTGAAGGAGGGCCGTGCCGATGCCGTGCTGGCGGCGAGCATCTTCCACTTCGGCGAGTACGGCGTCGACGAGGCGAAAAAGTACATGAAGCAGCACGGCATCGAGGTACGGCTGTGAGCGACTGGCTCGACGCCGTCAAATGGGATGCGCAGGGGCTTGTGCCCGCGATCGCGCAGGACGCCGTTTCTGGCGAAATCCTGATGGTGGCGTGGATGAATCGCGAGGCGCTGGAGGAAACCGCGCGCACCGGACGCGGCGTGTACTTTTCGCGTTCGCGCAACAAGCTGTGGCGCAAGGGCGAGGAGTCGGGCCACGTGCAGAATGTCAGCGAAATCCGGCTGGATTGCGACAACGACGTGGTGTTGCTGAAAATCGAACAATTGGGTGGCATCGCCTGTCATACTGGGCGACGCTCCTGTTTTTTCCAGAAGCTGGCCATGGATAATCAGGGCGGCGGCCACTGGGTGACGACCGCCCCGGTGCTGAAGAACCCCGACGAGATCTACCGCACATGAGCGACATCCTCGACCGCCTCGCCGACACGCTGGAAGCGCGCAAGCAGGCGTCGCCCGACAGTTCCTATGTCGCCAAACTCTATGCCAAGGGTACCGACGCCATCCTGAAGAAAATCGGTGAGGAGGCGACCGAGACCGTGATGGCGGCGAAGGACGACCAGCCCGAAAAGATCATCTACGAAGTCGCCGATTTGTGGTTTCATACCCTCGTGCTGCTGGCGCACAAGGGACTGAGGCCGGCAGATGTGCTGAACGAGCTGGCGCGGCGCGAGGGCTTGTCCGGGCTGGCTGAAAAAGCGAATCGGCAAGGTGAATCGAGATGAGCGACTGCATTTTCTGCAAAATCGTCACCGGGCAGATTCCGAGCAGCAAGGTCTACGAAGACGACGAGGTTCTGGCGTTCCACGACATCCACCCGTTTGCGCGGGTGCATTTTCTGATTATTCCGAAAATGCACATCGCGACGCTGTCCGATTGCACGCCCGATCATCAGACGCTCCTGGGCAGGATGCTGCTGATGGCGCCACGCCTGGCAAAGGAACAGGGGCTTGACGCCGGGTTCAAGACGCTCATCAATACCGGGCGCGGCGGCGGCCAGGAAGTATTCCATATCCACATTCATGTATTTGGCGGGGGAGATCCCGTCAAGCGCAGTTAAATCGAGAGGAGAAATACCATGGGCAGCTTTAGCATTTGGCATTGGTTGATTGTTCTGGTTATCGTGATGCTGATTTTCGGCACCAAGAAGTTGCGCAACATCGGCAGCGATCTGGGCGGTGCGGTCAAGGGCTTCAAGGAAGGCATGAAGGAAGATGCGCCGAAATTGAGTGACAAGGATGAGACCGGGCACACCATCGATGCCGAGGTCAAGGACAAACATCAGAGTTAAGATGCAAGAAACAAGATGCAAGTTACAAGAAAAAATCTTGTGACTTGGATCTTGAATCTTGTAACTGAATCATGTTCGATATCGG
>JAJYXA010000103.1 GCA_021791235.1 Pseudomonadota bacterium | reverse complement strand
CCTCGGCCTGGGCAACCTCGGCCCGCTCGCCGCCAAGCCGGTGATGGAAGGCAAGGCCGTGCTGTTCAAGCAGTTCGCCGGCATCGATGTCTACGACATCGAGGTCAACGCCAAGACGCCGCAGGACTTCATCAAGGTGGTGGAAGCGATCGCGCCGACCTTCGGCGGCATCAACCTCGAGGATATCGCCGCGCCGCACTGCTTCGAGATCGAAGCGGCGCTGAAGAAGAAGCTCGACATTCCGGTGTTCCACGACGACCAGCACGGCACCGCCGTCATCATCTGCGCCGGCCTCATCAACGCGCTGCACGTGCAGGGCAAGACGCTGGAGGCCGCGAAGATCGTCTGCCTCGGCGCCGGCGCGGCGGGCATCGCGTCGATGAAGCTGCTGGTGTCGATGGGCGCGAAAAAATCCCGCATCACCCTGGTCGATTCCAAAGGCGTGGTGCACAAGGAGCGCACCGACCTCAACAGCTTCAAGAAGGGCTTCGCGCGCAAGACCAGGCTGCGCACGCTGGAAGACGCGATGACCGGCGCCGACGTGTTCGTCGGCGTCTCGGGCGCCAACCTGGTGAGCCCGGCGATGGTGAAAAGCATGGCCGACCGCCCGGTGGTCTTCGCGCTCGCCAACCCCAACCCCGAAATCCTGCCGGAAAAGGCCCGGGCCGCGCGCAGCGACCTCGTCATGGCGACCGGACGCTCGGATTACCCCAACCAGGTCAACAACGTGCTGGGCTTTCCGTTCATCTTCCGCGGCGCGCTCGATGCCCGTGCGAAGCAGATCACCGAGGCCATGCTGATCGCCGCGGTGCACGCGCTGGCCGAACTCGCGCGCGAGCCGGTGCCGGCCTCGGTGCTGAAGGCCTACAAGCTGAAGAAGCTGAAATTCGGTCCGGACTACATCCTGCCCAAGCCGTTCGATCCGCGCCTGGCCCAGCGCGTGCCGCAGGCGGTGGCGAAGGCGGCGAAGCAAGCAGTCCGCAAGCCCAGGAAAGCTTGAACGCGCGGGGGGTTTGTTATACGGTAAGGACGTAATGCCGTCCTTACCGGAGCCGCTACCATGCTTGCCATCGCCAAAATTACCGCCAAAGGTCAAACCACCATCCCGCAGGATGTGCGGGCCGCGCTCAAGGTGGCGCCGGGCGATCTGATCGCTTGGGAAATCGTGGAAGACGGCACGGCGCGCGTGCGCCGGGTGCAGCCGCTCGATCTGGAGTACCTGCGCTCGCTGGAAGGCACCCTGTCGGAATGGGCGGGAGGAGCGGACGAGAAAGCCTACCGTGAGCTTTGAACGCTTCAGCGTGGTGCGGGTGCCGTTTCCGTTCACCGATCACAACGCCACCAAGAATCGTCCCGCGCTGGTGCTGTCCGATGCCGCAGCCTTCAATGCACCGGCAGGGCATGCGGTGATGGCGATGATCACGTCGGCCGAAACGCCTGGCTGGCCGCTGGATTGCCCGCTTAGCGACCTGGACCAGGCGGGTCTGCCGGCGCCCTCCAAACTGCGCTTCAAGCTCTTCACGCTGGACAACCGGCTGGTGCGCGGTGAACTGGGGCGTCTGTCCGCGGCCGACGAAAAGCAGGTCACACGGGGGCTGTCGACGCTGCTTCGGGTCAGGGCTTAAGCGCCTATGCCACCTTTGGTACGCCCCGTTTACCTCGATCTGTTTCGCATCCATTTGCCGCTTCCCGGCTGGGTGTCGATCCTGCACCGGGTGTCGGGCGCACTGCTGTTTGCGGCCCTGCCGCTGGGGGTGTGGGGCCTGTCGGTGTCGCTGTCGGACGAAGCGGGTTTTCAGCGCATCGCCGACTGGATTGCGCATCCGCTGGCTCGGCTAGTGCTGCTGGGTTTGATCTGGGCGTTTTCGCATCATCTCCTTGCCGGCGTGCGGCATCTGGCGCTGGATGCGCACTGGGGCGTGGACCTGAAGCGCGCGCGGCAGAGCAGTTTTGCAGTCGTGCTGGCGAGCGGGCTGGTCACGCTGCTTGCCGCCTGGACGCTATTCGCATGAAGTCCGCCACCGGCTCGCACACCGGCACCGGCACCTGGCTGCTGCAGCGCGCCACGGCGCTGGTGCTGGCGCTGGTCTTGCCCGGGTTGGCCATTTATTTCCTGGCCGCCCTGCCGCTTGATTTTGCCGGCTGGCAGGCGCTGTTCGCGCCGCTGTGGCCGCGCGTTCTGATGCTGCTGACGGCTACGGCGCTGGCGCTGCACGCCTGGGTGGGGATGCGCGACATCTTCATGGACTACGTCCATTCCACGGGTCTGCGGCTGACGCTGTATCTGGCGGTGATCGTCACCCTGGCGGGCAGCGTGGCGTGGCTCGCCGCCACCTTGTGGCGCGCGGCGTGAACACGCGCCGCTTCGACGCGCTCATCATCGGCGGCGGCGGTGCGGGCCTGCGCGCCGCCTTGCAGCTCGCGCGCTCCGACTACAAGGTCGCGGTGGTGTCCAAGGTATTTCCCACGCGTTCGCATACCGTGTCGGCGCAGGGCGGCATCACCGCCGCGCTCGCCAACGTCGACGACGACCGCTGGGAATGGCACATGTACGACACGGTCAAGGGCGGCGACTGGCTGGGTGACCAGGACGCGATCGAGTTCATGTGCCGCGAGGCGGCCAGCGCGGTCTACGAGCTGGAACACATGGGCCTGCCGTTCTCGCGGCTGGAGAACGGCAAGATCTACCAGCGCCCCTTCGGTGGCCAGTCGAAAAACTTCGGCGGCGAACAAGCCACCCGCACCTGCGCCGCCGCCGACCGCACCGGCCATGCGCTGCTTCACACGCTGTACCAGCAGAACATCGCCCACCGCACCCAGTTCTTCGACGAATACTTCGCACTCGACCTGCTGCGCGACGCCGACGGCTATTGCCTCGGCATCACCGCCATCAGCATCGAGACCGGCGAGCCGCTCCTGATCGAGGCGCGTGCGACGCTCTTCGCCACCGGCGGAGCCGGGCGCGTGTTCGGCAACAGCAGCAATGCCATGATCAACACCGGCGACGGCCTCGGCATGGTGCTGCGCGCCGGGCTGCCGCTGCAGGACATGGAGTTCTGGCAGTTCCACCCCACCGGGATTGCCGGCGTCGGCTGCCTCATCACCGAGGGCGCGCGCGGCGAGGGCGGCTATCTGCTGAACAAGAACGGCGAGCGCTTCATGGAGCGCTACGCGCCGCATGCGAAGGATCTGGCCGGACGCGACGTGGTGACACGCGCCATCGCCCTCGAAATCGCCGAGGGCCGCGGCTGCGGACCGCGCGGCGATTACGTTGACCTCAAGCTCGACCACCTGGGCGAGAAAACCATTGCGGAAAAGCTGCCGGGCATCCGCGACCTGTCGATCCGCTTCGCCGGCGTCGATCCGGTGCAGGCGCCGATTCCGGTCGCCCCCACCGCGCACTACATGATGGGCGGCATCCCCACCAACCTGCACGGCCAGGTCGTCGCACCCGCGCGCTTCGGCCCCGAGGAGCCGGTGCCCGGCCTGTATGCCGTCGGCGAATGCGCCTGCGTCTCGGTGCACGGCGCCAATCGCCTGGGCGGCAACTCGCTGCTCGACCTGGTCGTGTTCGGCCGCGCCGCCGGCCGTCACATGCGGGAATACCTGCGCGACAACCCCTATCCGCGCCCGCTGCCGGAGCATGCGGCCGAAGCCAGCCAAGCGCGGCTCGCGCGCTGGGATCGCCCCGGCAGCGAACGCGTGGCGGCCATCACCGATGATCTTAGGCGCATGATGCAGGCGCACGCCGGCGTATTCCGCACCGAGGCGGTATTGAGCGCGGGGCTGGAAAAACTGGACGCGCTGGAAGACCGTTTGGCTCATGCCGGCCTTGCGGACACCAGCCGCGTGTTCAACACCGCGCGCATCGAGGCGCTGGAACTGGAGAACCTGATGGGCGTGGCGCGGGCGACGCTGGTGTCGGCGCTGAATCGCACCGAGAGCCGCGGCGCGCACACGCGGGAGGATTTTCCTGCGCGCGACGATGAACACTGGCTGAAGCACACGCTGTATTCGCGCGAGGGGGATCAGGTGGATGCCAAGCCGGTGCGGCTGAAGCCGCTGACAGTGGAGTTGATCCGGCCGAAGGAGCGGGTGTATTGATGATCGCGTGTCATTGCGAGGCGAAGCCGAAGCAATCCAGAGTGCATGCGGATGAATTCGCCTAAGCAGCCCGCCGTCTACATCCTCGCCAGCAAGCGAAATGGAACGCTTTATACCGGCGTGACATCGGATCTGACGAAACGGGTGTGGCAGCACAGAAACAACTTGGCTGAGGGATTCACACAGAAGTATTCAGTGCACATGCTGGTCTATTACGAACTTGCGGATGAGATGACGGCTGCCATTGCGCGAGAAAAGCAGATCAAGGGCGGCTCACGGGCCAATAAGCTCATTTTGATCGAATCGATGAATCCTGGCTGGCGTGATCTATATGACGACATTCTTGGCTAGCGTACGTAATTCTGGATTGCTTCGGCTGCGCCTCGCAATGACGGCCCACTTGGTCATTGCGAGCAACGCGAAGCAATCCAGAATGCGGGCGGAGTTGACGGCCTATACGTCATTGTGGCCCTCATTACCTCGCATTGACTGTTCAAGCCATTGTTCACTTGGCGTACGGTGTTCTGGATTGCTTCGGCTGCGCCTCGCAATGACGGACGTGTGGAGGCCCATATGAAATTCCGCCTCTACCGCTACCACCCCGAATCCGGCGAAGAACCCCACATGCAGGACGTCGAGCTCGACATCGAACCCGCCGGCAAGATGCTGCTCGACGCGCTGCTGGCGATCAAGGCGCAGGACGAGACGCTCTCGCTGCGCCGGTCCTGCCGCGAGGGCGTGTGCGGGTCGGACGCGGTGAACGTGAACGGCCGCAACCGGCTGGCGTGCATCACGCCGCTCTCCGAACTGAAGCAGCCGATCGAGGTGCGGCCGCTGCCGGGGCTGCCGGTGATCCGCGACCTGATCGTCGACATGGAGCCGTTCTTCAAGCAATACCGGTCGATCAAGCCCTGGCTGATCAACGACGAGCCCGAACCGGAGGTCGAGCGCCCGCAGAGTCCGGACGACCGCGCACTGCTCGACGGCGCCTACGAGTGCATCCTGTGCGCCTGCTGCACCACCTCGTGCCCGTCGTTCTGGTGGAATCCGGAGACCTTCGTTGGCCCGGCAGGGCTGTTGCAGGCGTACCGCTTTATCGCCGATTCGCGCGACGAGGCAACCGCCGCCCGGCTCGACAATCTGGAAGACCCGTACCGGCTGTATCGCTGCCGCGGCATCATGAACTGCGTCGACGCCTGCCCCAAGGGACTGAACCCGACGGCGGCGATCGGGCGCATCAAATCGCTGCTGGTGAAGCGCCGTGTCTGATTCTTTAGGCTGGCGCTGCCGGCGCGGATTGCTCGAACTCGATCTCTGGCTGGGTGGCTTTTGGGGCGCGCACCGCGCTACACTTCAGCCTTGCGAGACGGCCGCGCTGGAGCGGCTGCTGGCCCTGTCGGACATGGAGATTGTGGACAGGCTGCAAGGACGGACGCCGGTTGACGATGCCGACCTCGCAGCGCTCATTCAACGCCTGCAACATTTTCGAGAAGCAACATGAAAAAAACCGTCACCCTCACGTTCAGCGACGGCAGCCCCCCGATCGAACTGCCGATCGAAGAGGGCACCTACGGCAAGCCGGTGATCGACATCCGCGCGCTCGGCGCGCACGGCTATTTCACCCATGACCCGGGCTTTACCGCCACCTCCAGCTGTACCTCGGCCATCACCTACATCGACGGCGACGAGGGCCTGCTGTATTACCGCGGCTATCCGATCGACCAGCTGGCCTACCAGTCGGACTTCATGGAAGTCAGCTACCTGCTGCTCCACGGCGAACTGCCGACGGCCGGGCAGAAGCAGGCATTCGAGCGGTCGATCCGCCACCACACCCTGCTGCACGACCAGATGGAAAACGTGTTCCGCGGCTTCCGCCGCAGCGCGCACCCGATGGCGGTGATGATCGGCGTGACCGGCGCGATGTCGGCCTTCTACCATCGCGGGCTGGACAACTTCAATCCCGAGCACCGCGAGATCGTCGCCCACCGGCTGATCGCCAAGGTGCCGACGGTGGCGGCCTGGGCCTACAAGTTCAACGAGGGCCAGCCCTTCGTCTATCCGCAGAACCGGCTGTCGTATGCAGAGAACTTCATGCACATGATGTTCTCCAGCCCGTGCGAGCCCTATGAGCCGAATCCGGTGCTGGCGCGCGCGCTCGACCGCATTTTCATCCTGCATGCCGACCACGAGCAGAATGCCTCGACCTCGACCGTGCGCCTGGCCGGCTCCAGCGGCGCCAATCCCTATGCCTGCATCGCCAGCGGCATGGCCTCGCTGTGGGGACCGCTGCATGGCGGCGCCAACGAGGCGGTGCTGAGAATGCTGGAAGAGATGGACGACGTTTCCAAGATTCCCGGGTTCATCAAGCGCGCCAAGGACAAGTCCGACCCGTTCCGCCTGATGGGATTCGGCCACCGCATCTACAAGAACATGGACCCGCGCGCCGCGATCATCCGCCAGACTTGCTACGAGGTGCTGGACGAACTCGACCTGCGCGACGACCCGCAGTTCAGGATCGCGCTCGAACTCGAACGCATCGCGCTGGAGGACGAGTACTTTATTTCGAAGAAGCTCTATCCCAACGTCGACTTCTATTCCGGCATCATCTTCCGCGCCATGGGCATCCCCACCAGCATGTTCACCGCGCTGTTCGCCATGGCGCGCACCGCCGGCTGGGTGGCGCAGTGGCACGAAATGCTGTCCGACCCCGCGCACAAGATCGGCCGCCCGCGCCAGCTCTACACCGGCGCGGCACGGCGCGAATTCGTGCCGCTGGACCAGCGCGGGGCCTGAGCACCGCCCCTCATGAGCGCGCCCGACTGGCATCTGACGTCCCCGCTGTATGCCGGCAACGCGGCCTATCTGGAGCAGTTCGGCGACGACGCGCTGGCGCCCTGGCTGGCGCAGCCGCTGCCGGGCGCATCTGCCGGCTCGGATGCGACACAGGTCGCGGTGCTGCAGCTGATCAATGCCTATCGCTACCTGGGAGTGCGGCAGGCGGACCTCGACCCCTTGCGACGCTTCGAACCGCCGCCGACCCCCGAACTCGATCCCGCGCACTACGGCCTGACCGAGGCCGACCTCACGCGCGAATTCGAGACCGGCTCGCTGTTCGGGGTGGATCGCAGCACCCTGGCCGACATCCTGCGGCGCCTGAACAGCGCATATTGCGGCCACGTCGGCGTCGAGTACATGCACATCACCGATGTGGCGCGCAAACGCTGGCTGCAGGCGCGCATCGAATCGGCGCAGGGACGATTCGGCGTCGCGCTGGACCTGAAGAAGCGGTTGCTGAAGCGGCTGACCGACGCCGAGACGCTGGAGAAATTCCTGCACACGCGCCACGTCGGGCAGAAACGCTTTTCGCTGGAAGGCGGCGAGAGCCTGATTCCGCTGCTCGATCAGGTGATCGCGCGCTGCGCGCGCCACGGCGCCAGGGAAATCGTGATGGGCATGGCGCATCGCGGACGCATCAACGTGCTGGTCAACATCATGGGGTGCTCGATCGAGACCCTGTACGAAGAACCGCCCAATGGCTATCCGGATTCTCCGCTGTCGGGCGACGTCAAATATCACCAGGGCTTTTCCACCGACATCTCGACGCCGCACGGCCCGGTGCACCTGGCGCTGGCGTTCAATCCCTCGCATCTCGAAATCGTGCACCCGGTGGTGCGCGGCTCGGTGCGCGCGCGCCAGGACCGGCGCGGCGACGTCCTCGGCTACGAGGTGGTGCCGGTGATCCTACACGGCGACGCCGCGCTGTCGGGGCAGGGCGTGGTGATGGAAAGCCTCAACATGTCGCAGACGCGCGGTTTCAGGAACGGCGGCGCGATCCACATCGTCATCAACAACCAGATCGGCTTCACCACCTCCGACCCGCGCGACGTGCGCTCGACGCTGTACTGCACCGACGTCGCCAAGATGGTCGAGGCGCCGGTGCTGCACGTCAACGGCGACGATCCCGAAGCGGTGGCGTTCGCGGTGCAGACGGCGGTCGATTTCCGCTATACCTTCCACAAGAACGTCTTCGTCGACCTGGTATGCTATCGCCGCCACGGCCACAACGAGCAGGACGAGCCGCTCGCCACCCAGCCGCTGATGTATCGCCGCATTCAGGCGCATCCCGGCACGCGCACGCTGTATGCGCAGCGGCTGGTCGACGAGGGCGTGCTGACCCAGGCGCAGGCCGACGACCTGGTCGACGTCTGCCGCGAGCGGCTGGAGCACGGCGAGTTGTTGAGCCAGCCCGCGCTGTCCGACTTCAAGCAGACCTTCGGCACCGACTGGAGCCGCTTCAAGGGCAGTCCGGTCAGCGAGGTGCCGACCGCGGTGCCGGCCAGGCGGCTGGATTTTCTGGGCGAGCGCATCACCACCCTGCAGCACGAAATCGAACTTCACTCGCGGGTGCAGAAGGTGCTCGACGACCGCCGCAGGATGCGCGCGGGCGAGTTGCCGGTGGACTGGGGCTACGCCGAGAACCTGGCCTACGCCAGCCTGCTCGACGCCGGCCACAACGTGCGGGTGTCGGGCCAGGATTCGGCGCGCGGCACCTTCTTC
>JAJYXA010000580.1 GCA_021791235.1 Pseudomonadota bacterium | reverse complement strand
GACGGATTCTGTTGCAGCGGCGGGAATACTCCATTTACCCCGGTACCATCCCGGCGGTGGCAATCGACGCAGAATTGCACGTAACCCAGTCCGCCGCGCGTCGTGAACAGATTGGCGGGAGCCGGTGCCGCCGTGGCGCGCGCCGCAGGCATGGGCAAATCGTGCTCGCCCGGCGGCAGCGATTTGAGATAAGTGGCGATGGCCGTCAAATCGGCATCGGTAAAGTGCTGGGTGCTGTGGTGAATCACCTCCACCATGTTGCCGGATACCGTGGCAAAGGGATTTTGTCCGGTCTTCAGCAGCAAAGCGGTGTCTCTCACCGTCCATAAATTCCGCAGGCTGAGCGCACGCCAGTCTTCCACCGTTTCGCCCGCGAGATAGAACTTGCCATCGGCTCCCGCATCGCCCATGGCCTTCTCCTGGAAGGCAATGCCGCGCGGCGTATGGCAGGAACCGCAATGTCCCAAGCCTTGCACCAGGTACGCGCCCCGGTTCCAGACGGCATCCTTACCGGCATTGGGCTCGAAGGGCGCGGTATTCAGAAAGGCCCAGTTCCAAATCGACAAGCCCCAGCGCATGGAAAACGGCCAGCGCATCTCCGCCGGCTTGTTGGGCTGCACGATCGGCGCAACCCCTTGCATCAGGTAGGCGTACAAGGCCCGCATATCGTCTTCGCTGATCTTGGCGTAGGAAGGATAGGGCATGGCGGGGTAAAGGTTGTGCCCGTCCGCGGCCACGCCTTTGCGCATTGCGCGATCAAATTGCGCAAATGAATATTTGCCGATGCCGGTTTGGACATCCGGCGTGATGTTGGTCGAATAAATCCGGCCCATCGGCGTTTTGAGCTCCAGCCCGCCCGCCATCGCCGGTCCGTTGCCGGCGGTGTGGCAGGCAACGCAATCGCCTAGTTGCGCCACATATTTGCCGTGCTCGATCAGCGCAGATTTTTGGTCGGCAGCCGCGGCTGCCGGCACGGCCGCATTGACCGATGCCGGGCCAGCGGCCTGAACATTGGGGCTGATGAACAGGCATGCGCCGAGAATGGCCAGAAGTGATCGGGCAAGATCCATCGCAGTACTCCTTGAAGGAAATGTTGGAAGCTGGGGCGCTTATGGGTATTTCGAAGCACGATAACGGATAAATGCTTGGCATTCTTGTGCATCGCCTCGATCACGGCATTGATGCATGTCAAATGTCATGCCTCGCTATAAGGTCGAGGTTTCGGAGAACCGCCGCTCAAGGCCATCCGACTTGAACGCCGCTGACGGGTCCGCCCTGCGGTGCAGTCCTACTGGCGACTGAAACGCGGCTCGTCGAGCGTCCCGGACAAGGCGAGCGAGGCGCTTCTTTGCAGGACCGGCGACTTGAGGTCCACGCGGATGCGGCCCTGCAGCTTATCGCCCGGATCCACCCTGAGCTCGCCGCTCGCCGACATCATTCCGGCAGCTAACCGCAATTGCTGCAGTTCTGTCCGGCCGCCATCGACGGCGAACTTGCCGGCGATTTCCGAAAACGGGGAATTGCCGCTGCCGCGCTCGCCCTTCAGCAGCTTGCCGAAATCCACCCCGAGCAAGACGCCCTTGCGGACGATGAAATCGCCGTCGAGCTGCACGGCGGCGAACGGCCGGCCGGCATCCCCGGCGCGAAACGAGTACAGCGCCCGGCCTGCCAGCTTGCCGTCCCTCACCAAGCCCGGCGCCAGGCGCGCGGCATCGACCTGTTCGGCAGTCAGCTCACCGTCCAGACTCCAGGAGGAGCCCCATTTCAGCCGGCCATTGCCGCGCAGCAAGCCACCGTAGAGATAGCCGCTGAAATCCGTCGCGACAAGTTCGCCGGGGCTTGCCACGCCTTTGACCTCGAAATCCTTGAACGCCAGTGCCGGCCCGAACGGCAGGCGATATGAAGCCGCGGTGAAATCGATCTGCACCGCTCCGCCCACCGGGCGCAAGTCCATGCTTTGTCCTGCCGCTGCAAGATGGGCGGTCTGCCACTCGCCATCCCCGCCGACGCCGATCTTGGCATCGAAGGCAGGCGTGGCGATGTCCTTCGATTCGAGCCTGACGTTTCGCGCATTGATCCGGGCAAGCTTCAAACTCTGCTGCCGTGGCTTAGCGAACAGGAGCCAGCCCAGCCCCTCCTCGCTCAGAACCGCGGTGTCGATCTCGACCTTCGGAAACTCGCTCGCGCCAAACAGCGAGCCCAGTGGAGCAAACGCATCGAGTTGCGCCACTCTGATCTGCCCGGCGCCGCCGATGGTGATGCCATCGAGCCGCCAATGCGGCCGCGGCAGCAGCGACCAATGCAGCGCCTTTATGCTGACCGGCTGCTGCAACTGGGCAGTCGCAGTCTGCTCCAAGCGCAAGCGTCGTTCATCGAACGGCACCACATGAATCAGACCGAGTCCGACCACAAGCAGGACCGACAAACCGGTCGCGATCCGCTTGCCCAACTTGTCCGGCAGTCGCTCGCGCATCTTGAGGCTCGCGGTCGCAAGCGAATCGGCATGCTCGACTTCGGCCGCCAGATTGAGGTTCCGTCCTAACTCGCGCCTCGCCTCCTCCTCCCATTCCGCCTCGATCCGGACCTCCTCATCGGCTTCGCGCCTGGCTTCCGCTTCACGTCGGGCGGCCTCTGCCTGCTGTCGAGCCCTCTCTTCAGCCTCGCGTTTAGCCTTTTCTTCGGCTTCGAGTCTCGCCCTCTCTTCGGCTTCACGTTTAGCCTTGGCTTCAGCTTCTAGCCGGGCCCTCTCTTCAGCCTCGCGTTTAGCTTTAGCTTCCGCTTCACGTTTGGCCGCTTCTTCTGCCTGTTGCCGAGCGCGCGCCTCGGCCCTGATTTTTGCCTTTATTTCGGCCTCAAGCTTCGCGAATGCGTCCGCTGCTTGCTTGGCAAGTTGCGCACTGGCCGCATCGCCTCGCAACCGCCGTTCATTGGCTGAGCCGGTCTTGCTTGCCGGGCTTGCTTCTGCTGTGAAGTCTAGGGATACGCCGGCGTCGTTCGTGAAATCGAGCGATTCGCCGGCGTCGTTCGTGAAGTCGAGGGACCAGGCTTCGCCATGCGGGGATTTCCGGGGTTCGTCGCCGTTGCTGAAGACTAAAGATTCGCCTTCGGGTTTGGCGACCAGCTTTCTTTTCTCGGGCAGCGGATATACCGTCGCACTAGCGAATTCCCGGATGTAGTCGCCATTGATAAGATCGAGCAGGGCCGCCTGCAGCTCATCTTCTGCAACGCTGCCGAGTTTGAGCAGCAACTCGCTTGCCGTCCTTTTCCCGTCGATCTCCTTGAGGACGTTGCGCAAATCGCGCCGCAAAATTTTGGCTTTGCCGGTGGCTTCCCGCAGCCCCTTTGCGGTTTTGGTATAAACGGCCTTGCTATCCATCATGTTTCAACAGCCAGGATTACGGGAAATTGATGACCTTGAATTCGCATCCGCCGGGCGGAAGTGATGCGGCATTGAGCGTAGCAACGAGACGGTGAGGCCGCCGGGCGAACGCTAGATCACGGTCAAGTTTGCGCCATCCGTAACCGAATAGCGCGGCGATGAGCACACGAGCGTGGAATACATCACGGTTGCCGCGATCGGAAACCTTAACCTGCGCTATCGCTATGGTTTTTAGAAGGCGATGTCGTAGTCGGAGAGTTTCACTTCCTTGAACTTCACCCGGGTGAATGGTGCCCGGTCGCGGCCGAAGGGGATCAGCGCATCGATGCCCATCTTGCTCACCTTGCCGCCCTTGCCGTCGGCGTCCTGCTTGACGATGGGATTGAGGATGTGGCCTTCCTGCCCGGGCAGGATGACCAGGTCGGTATCGGGATCGAAGCGCGTGGTGATCGCCCAATCGACGTCCGTCGCGTCGTACAGATTCACGTCGCAATCGACCACCACGACGCGCTGCAGCGAGCGGAAGGCCTTGAAGGTTTCGTTGATGACCTCCTTGCCGATGCCCGGACGGGTGTTGTCGACCTGGACCACCGCCTGGTAGAAGCCGCAGCCGCCCGGCGGCAGGAAGACCGCGCGGACTTCGGGAATCCTGCCCTGCACCGCCCCGAAGATCGCCGCCTCGGCGGTGAAGCCCACCGCGTTCCAGACCTCCTGCCCCGAGAGCACGGTGTGGAACACCGGCTGGCGGCGCCGGGTGATCTTCTTGACCTGCATCACCCAGCGCTGGTCGCGGCCGCCGTAATAGCCGGTGACCTCGGCGAACGGCCCCTCCCACTCGCGCACGCCGGGCAGAATTTCCGCCTCGATGACGAACTGCGCATCGGCGTAGGCCGGAACATCGACGCTCTGCGCCCTCATCCAGGGGATCGCCCGCCCGGCCAAGTGGTTGGCGACGGCGGGCTTGCCCTCCCCCAGGCGCGGCAAGGACGCGACGATCCACGGCGCCAGGCCGACGCCGTTGTTGATCGTCACCGGCAGCGCCTCGCCCCGCCGCTCGGCGATCGCGACGTATTCCCCGAGATGGCGGCCGGGGTCGATGAGGAAGCTCAGCCGATCCTTGCGGGTCATCTGGATGCGGTGGATCGAGGCATTGACGCCGCCGGTCTCCGGATGCCGGGCGACCACCAGCGAGGAATCCAGATAGCGCCCGCCGTCCTTCAGGGCGTGCACCGGCAGCGGCAGAAGCGAAAGGTCGATGCCGTCCTCCACCACCTCGTTGGCGGGCGCCGCTTCGAGCAGCCTCGATGGCAACGCCGCCTTGTCCTTCTGCCACTTGCCGACCGCCGCGGCGATGCGAAACGGCACCTGTTCCCGGGCGACGCCGAACAGCGAGGCGACGACGGCGCGGTTCCACAGCAGGCCGGTGAGCACCGGATAGGCGTGGCCCGCGACGCGCTCGAAGAGCACCGGTCTCGTGCCTTCGAGCTTACGCGCGATGCCCGCCAGCTCGAACCGGGGCGAGACCTCGGAGCGGACGCGGATCAGATTGCCGGCGGCCTCCAGCGCACTGATGCAGGCGCCCAGATCGGTGAGCGGATTTTGACGCTGGTTGTTCACGGTGCGGGCCTCCTGGCTGCTGACAGGACTGGAATTCTAAGCGCGAGGATCGTGCTGGCGCGCCGGTAGCGGGAGAGCTTATCCGGGAAAGCCCAGGCTGTCTATTTTCGCGGCTCCGATCAAGGCGCACAGAAAAATGACCACGTGCGCCCACGCCCAGAACCGATAGCGACGCGCCAACTTGGCGGCGCTGAGGGCCGAAATCAGGTAGAGCCTGCCATCGCCGGGCTTGGCCATGAAGTGGAGATCATTCCGGTTCCGGCCCTCCTCCGCCCGTCGCTGTTCGACCTCGCGCCGTGCCTGAGCGCGGACCAATTGCCACTCGCTCATGTCGAGTTCGCCATCGCGGTCGAGATCGAAACGCTGCAGCAGTGTTGGCCAGTCCCGCTTCCAGTCCGCGAGCAATTGCCCCACCTCCTCGTCGACGCTGGCGTCGAAGTCGCCCGCACCCTCCGTGCGGAAATTGCCGACCACGCGAAGAGCGTCTTGTTCGAGTATCAACCACTGGCGATAGCGATAATCACCCGCCAGCCATTTGTCGAAGCGCGCCGGCATGATTTCGGCGCCTTCGGGATCCACGGCGCAGGTGCCGGTGGCATCCTCGAGCAGAAAGGAGGCGTCGGATTCGCCGCTGGCGTCGGTCACCCACTTGTCGCCGCTGCGCCGCTCGACCTTGAACCGATACCACAGGCAGGGAAGCCCGTTGATGGGGGAGCACACCGGCAGACCGTCCAACGGCCGGCCGCGACCCTGCAGTTCGACGTAGCCTTGAGCGGCGGCCGCGATCAGGGACGTGGGCGTGTCGGTAAAGGCCCGCAAGCGGCGCAACACGGCCAGCCAGGCGAGCAGGCTCAGGATCGCGATCAGCGACAAACTGACGCGCCAGGCCGTCGGCGTTCGAAAATAGACGCCAATGAGCAGCAGCAATAGCTGGCCGCCGGAAGTCAGCAGGGCCGCATATCCCCGGTGTAGCTTGGCGAGCATAGTGGGCGGCCAATCAGGTGAATAGCGCCTTCACATCGACGTCGGTCTTTTCCGCGGAGGAAAACTCCAGCAACGGCGATTCGCCGAAACGAAAAAGCCCGGCGATGACGGAGTCCGGGAACTGCTGGATGCGAACGTTGTTGATGTTGACCGCGTCGTTATAAAACTCGCGCCGATCCGTGAGACCCGTCTCGAGCTGACTGATCCGGCCCTGCAACTGCATGAAGTTCTCGTTGGCGCGCAGCTCGGGGTAAGCCTCGGCCACTGCAAAGAGATGCCCCAATCCGCTGCGCAGCGCCCCCTCTGCCCTGCCGAGGGCCGCCACGTCCTGGCCTTCGCGCGCCGCGTGGACCTGATTCCGCGCCGCGATCACCTGGGTCAAGGTGGTCCTGCTCGAACTGCTTGTATTGCTTGCAGACCTCGATCAACTTGGGCAACTCTTCGTGACGCTGCTTGAGCAGCACGTCGATGTTGGCCCAGGCCTTGGCGACGTTGTGCTTGAGCTGAACGAGGCCGTTGTAGAGCGTAATGCCGTAAATCAAAACCACAACGAGCACACCCAGAAAGATCAGAACGCCCGTATTCATGTTGTTCCTCCGAGAGTTTGAGCGGCGGCCGCGCCGCGTGAGCGAAAGATACCGCAAACGCCGGCTAAAAGAACATCGGCATCATCGCCGCCCGACGGTAGTGCGATAATCGCCCGATAGGAAACAGTGACAAGACTCCCCGTTGCGGGCAAAATTTGGCTGTCCGGGCCGAGCGCACCGAACGCCGCCGCCGGGTATTCCGCTCTCGTGACCGCATACAACGCTCGCTCAACAAAGGAAAGAACATGACCATACTCGTCGCTTACGTGCCCCGCCCCGAAGGCCGCGCCGCCCTTGACAAGGGCATTGAAATGGCGAATCACTTCAACGAACCGCTGATGGTGGTCAATGCCAGCCCCGGCGGGGCGAAGACCGATGCCTCGATGGCGGATACGCTGGACGTCGCCGAAGTGGAGAAGCTGCTCAAGGCCTCCGGCCTCAAGGCCGAATTCAAGCAGTTCGTCCGGGGCAAGGAGGCCATCGAGGAAATCGAAGCCCTGGTCGAATCGCTGCAGGTGTCCATGCTCATCATCGGCTTGCGCAAACGATCTCCGGTCGGCAAGCTCTTCCTGGGCAGCGTGGCTCAGGAAATACTGCTCTCGGTTCCGTGTCCCGTATTGGCGGTCAAAGCCAAATAACCGCGAGCGCTCCGTGCGCCGGTTCCAGCCTGGCTACGCTCGGCTCTTCAGCCAGCCGTAGCCGCTGACCACGGTGATCCCCGTCAGGACGAGGACCGTTCCCACGATGAAAGCCGGCTCGAGGGGATCGTCGAGCAGCCACACCCCGAAGGCCGTACCGAAGAGCGGCGTCATGAACGAGAAGACGCTGAGACGGGAAGCCAGGTAATGCCGGAGCAGCCAGAACCATACGAGAAAGCTGGCGAAAGCCAGGGCGATGCCCAGCCACCGGACCGCGCTCAGCCGTTCGGCGGGCAATTTCCGGTGCAGGCCGAGGGCGACTTGCTGCAGTCCCCAGATCAGGCAGAGGACCAGCATCATTCCGCCGGCCTGTCCGTCGAGCGCTTTGCGACTATCCAAGATCATGTCCCCATCGTTGCCGGCGCGCCTGCGCGAGCCTCTATTCTTCGTGGAAGCGCTCGATGATTTCTTCGTAGTACTCTTCCAGGTTCTCTTCGCCCAGCCCCAATTCATCGAGCACTTCGCGACCGATTCCCTCCCACAGGCGATCGGGGGCCCGGTTCAGCCGGTTGAAAAAGTGGATGGCCAGCTGCAGCGTCGCGACCAGCGTGCGCGAAGCGCCGAACTCGTCGGTCGGCAGCTCGTGGTGATAGCGAATCGCGGCGCAGATGAACTCCGGCAGGTTCCAGTGGCGGGCCACCAGATAGCCGACGCTGCAGTGGTCGAGATTGAATTTCTCGTCCTCTTCGGCCAGGTCGGGCCAGCAGCACGCGTCTTCCAGGTTCAGCGCCGCGCAGTATTTGGGAAAGCGCTGCATCAGCACCGGCACCCCGCACTCGTGAAAGATGCCGGCCATGTAGGCCTGATCGGGAAACACGTTGCAGACCGTCACGCGGTCGGCGGCGATGATCGCGGCGAGCTTGGCGATCTCGTTGGAGCGCGTCCAGAAAATGTCGAAAACCTTGCGCGACTTCCGGGTCAGCGTCGAGGACAGCGCCGCGGCCTGAACCAGGTTGAAGGTCTGCTTGACCCCGATGATCATCAACACCTGCTCCAGGTTCTCGAGCTTCTTGTTCCGCCTGAACACCGGCGAGCGCACGGCCTTGAACAGCAGGGCGGATAGCCCCGGGTCCTGCCCGATGATCCGGGCCAGGCCCCGCACGGTGTAGTCGTCGCTTTCCAGGCGCTTGCGCAGTTCGACCAGCACCTGGGGCTGAGGGGGAATCTTGATGCCGCTGGAAGTCAGTTGTGCGAGGGCTTTTTCTTCGTCGATCTGCATGGTGATGAACAATACGGCCGGGCGCTCGGGGAGGGAGCGGCCGATTTTAACATCGCGCTCCGGCTTCCGAACGGCGGCTCAGGTCTGCGGCATGCTGTGCCACCATAAGCGGCACTCCGCGCACGCGCCATCGGCGAAGCGCGCCTGCAGAACCCCGTCCAGCGCCATTCGCGGCAGAGGGTCGCCGGTC
>JAJYXA010000563.1 GCA_021791235.1 Pseudomonadota bacterium | reverse complement strand
ACCGCGTCGTCGGCGTGCCAGTCGCTGTATTTGAAGCCGATCAGGTCGGACAGGCCGTCGTCGCGAAAAAACACCCGCACCTTGAAGCCGTCGATGCGTGCCGGCGAAAAAAGCGCGCGCTTGCTGTCCGTTTCGTCTGCGGGGCAACCCGATTTGACGCAGCTGTTGCGCCACACGCCCTCGCCGGAAGCGGTCCAGGTGAAGTCCATTTCGTCGAGCTGGGCCAGCGCATCCTCGCTCACCCCGCCCTCGGACAGCCACACGCCCGCCGGCTTGCGGCCGAAATAGCGTTCGAATACTTCAACGCCATGCAGCAGATGCCAGCGTGCGCGCTCCGCCCCGCCCGGGTAGGCGGGCGCCTCGGGAACGGGAACGTCGGGCAGCGCATCGCGCAGGTTGGCAAAGTCGTTCAGCAGCGGCACGATGGGATGGCCGTACGGCGTCATCGACAGCTCGACCTGGCCGCGCTCGGCAAGCGCGCGGTAACGCGGAATCAGCCCGGCCATGCAGTGCTGCATCAGGTGCAGCAGTTCGTGGCGGTCGGCGGCTGAAAATCCCTTTTCCTGTGCCATCAAGCGCTGCGCCAGCGGCAGTTGCCTGAGCGAATGCCCCAGCCAGGCAAGGTGATACCAGGTCAGCAGGTCAAGAAAATACTGCTCGGAAAGATAGCCCAGATGCCATTGCAGGCCGGTGCTGCCGACGCCGGCCTCGCCGGTGGCGCCGATCATTTTCAACAGCCGGTGGAACGCGGGATACGGATGGATCATGCGTGGCGCGTGGCAGCGCTGGCAATCCTGAACGATGCGCAGACGGCTGGCGACGTCCGACGGAATGCGCTCGACGCCCGACAGCAGATTCAGCGTGTGATCCTGGGTGGGCCTGCCCTGCTTCAGCAACACGTCGAGCTGCTGCGCATAGTCGTCCAGCTGTTCCAGCAGCACCGGCACGAAATTCACCACCGCGCGCATCGCCGGATGGCGTTCCAGATGCGCGGCCATGTCGCTGTAATCCTTGATGCCGTGCAGATAGACCCAGGGCAGGTGATACGCCCCCTTGAGGCCCTCGCGGTAATACGGCTGGTGCATGTGCCAGCACAGCACCACGTTGAGTGAATTAGCCCTCATATTCGTCCTGCCACCTGGCATAAATGTTCTGGCCGAGCATGGCCGGCGTCACCAGCACGATGCCTTCGGGGGTGACGAGAAAACGCCTGGCGTCCTCGACCGGGTCTTCGCCGATGACCATGCCGTCCGGGATGACCGTGCCCTTGTCGATGATGGCGCGGTTGATGCGGCAGTTTCTGCCGATGTTGACCTTGGGCAGGATCACGCTGTCCTTGATCAGGCTGTAGCTTTCCACCGTGGTGGCGAAGAACAGCACCGAACGCTTGACCCGCGGACCCGACAGGATGCAGCCGCCGGCGATCAGCGAGTCGATCGCCTCGCCGCGCCGCCCCTCGTCGTCGAAAATGAACTTGGCGGGCGGGTATTGCGGCTGGTAGGTCCAGATCGGCCACTCGCGGTTGTACAGATTGAGCTCGGGCTCGATCGAACACAGTTCCATGTTGGTCTGCCAGTAGGAGTGGAGGGTTCCCACGTCGCGCCAGTAGGCCGGCTTGCCGTCCCGGGTGCGGAAAGGGAAGGCCATTGCGCGCGACTCGGCGATGCTGGCGGGGATGATGTCCTTGCCGAAGTCGTGGCTGGACTGGGTGTTGCCCGCGTCGTCGATCAGCGTCTTGTAGAGAAAATCCTTGGAAAAGATATAGATGCCCATCGACACCAGCGCGATGCCGGGTTTGCCGGGAATGCAATCGGGTTTTGCCGGCTTTTCGGTGAAGTGGGTGATGCGCATGTCCGCGTCGACCGACATCACGCCGAATCCGCTCGCTTCGGCCGCCGGCACCTCGATGCTGCCGATGGTGAAGTCCGCGCCGGTCTGCACGTGATACAGCAGCATCTCCGAATAATCCATGGTGTAGACGTGATCGCCGCCCAGCACCAGCACATACTCCGGATGATGGCGCTGCACGATGTCGATGTTCTGGAACAGCGCATCGGCCGTACCCTGGTACCACTCCTTCTTGTTGGTGCGCTGCTGCGCCGGGAGGATTTCCACGAACTCGCCGATCTCGGCGCGCATGAAGCCCCACGCGCGCTGCAGGTGACGGATCAGCGAGTGCGACTTGTATTGCGTCAGCACGCCGATGCGGCGGATGCCCGAGTTGACGCAGTTGGACAGCGGAAAGTCGATGATGCGGTATTTGCCGCCGATCGGCACCGCCGGCTTGGCGCGCCAGGCGGTCAGGTTCTTCAGCCGCGAGCCCTCGCCGCCCGCCAGCACCAGCGCCAGCGTCTTGCGCGTCAGCTCGCTCACCATTTTCGGTTCGGTGTAGTAGCGGTAGAGCCGCGCCTGTTCTTCCTTGGAAATCGTCATGTCCCGCTCCGGATTGCTGCTGGTTTGATAGATAATGCGACGCCCACAGATTGATCAGGGTTGGGCAAACGCAGTCGCAATCGCGCCCTGCACGCCCAGCCTGGGGTTGATGATAAGGAAAATCGGCGTGCGCTCGACCACGCCGCGCATCCGCCCCTTGTCGACGGCAGCGGCCATGAAGCGCGGCGACCGCATGCGCGCCCGCAGGCGGCCGGCAATGCCGCCCGCGACATACAGACCGCCGCGCGGCTGGAACAGCAGCGCCACATTGCCGACCCAGGCTCCGTATGAGTCGATGAACAGATCGAGCGCGGCCTCGGCCGCCGGATCGCCGGTTCCGGCACGCGCGACCAGGCCTTCGCCGTCGACCTCCCCGTCGGGCGGCACGGTGTTCTGCCCGGCACAGCAGAAGCGATACAGGTCATTCATCGCCGATCCTGACGCCACCCGTTCCCACGACACATGGCCATGGAGGGCACGCAGGTATTCGAGCAGGCGCGCCTGCATCGCGTTGGCCGGCGCGAAATCGATGTGCCCGCCTTCGCTGGCGAAATTTCGGGTGCGGCCGCTGCCATCGGCCACCATGAAGGCCAGCCCCAGTCCGGTGCCGGCGCCGGTGATCGCGCGCACCCCGCCGGGTTCGGCCGGCTGCGGGTTCAGGGCAAGCATATCGGCAGCCGTCAGCGTCGCCACCCCGGCCGCGGCCGCCTGAAAATCGTTGATGAAGCGCACGCTGGCTATGCCCAGCGTGGCTCCCATGTCGGCGGCATCGAGCGTCCAGTCCAGGTTGGTGAGTGTGGCGTGTTGGGCATGCACGGGCCCCGGCAGCGCCAGCAACAGGCGATCCGCGGAAACCGGCAGTCGGGCATCCGCAATGAACTGGCGAATCAGATCATCCGCCGTGACAAACGCGGCACTCGCATACTCACGTTCGACACGCAGCTGCCGCGCGCCTCCCGCCTCACCCGTCACCCAGGCCAGCCTGCTTTTTGTTCCCCCGATATCGCCTGCGATCAACTCCATTTTTTCACTATAGGCCAGTCATGCGCCGGCTCATGCGCCGATAGTAATTGATGAGCGCATTGGTCGAGGCATCGTGGCCGCCCACCGGCGCGACGGCGTGCAGTTCGGGCAGGATGCGGCTGGCGAGCTGCTTGCCGAGTTCCACCCCCCACTGGTCGTAGGAATTCAGGTTCCAGATCACCCCCTGCACGAAAATCTTGTGCTCATACAGGGCGATCAGCATCCCGAGCGCGTGCGGCGTGAGCTTCTGCAGCAGGATCGCGTTGCTGGGGTGGTTGCCGTCGAACACCTTGTGCGAGACGAACTGGCCGGTCTGCGCCGGGCTCCCCTCGGGCGAGCCCATTTCAAGCAGGGTCTCCTCGCGCGTGCGGCCGCGCATCAGCGCCTCGGTCTGCGCCAGGAAGTTGGCGATGAGGATGTCGTGGTGCTCCTGCAGCTCGGTGTGCGATTCGACCGACACGATGAAGTCGGCCGGAATCATCTTGGTGCCCTGGTGCAGCAGTTGGTAGAAGGCGTGCTGGCCGTTGATGCCGGTGGCGCCCCAGACGATCGCGCCGGTGGAATAGTCGACCACCCTGCCATCACGATCGACCGACTTGCCGTTCGACTCCATGTCGGCCTGCTCCAGATAGGCGGGCAGGCTGCGCAGATAGTGGTCGTAAGGCAGGATCGCTTGCGACTCGGCGCCGAAGAAGTTGTTGTACCAGACGCCCAGCAGCGCCAAAATCACCGGCATGTTCTGCGCCAGCGGCGCATGGCGGAAATGCGCGTCCATCTCTTGCGCCCCTTCCAGCAGCTCGACGAAGCGCTCCGCGCCGACCGCGAGCACGACCGACAGCCCGATCGCCGACCACAGCGAATAGCGCCCGCCCACCCAGTCCCAGAACTCGAACATGTTGGCCGGGTCGATGCCGAACGCCGCCACCGCCTCGCGGTTGGTCGACACCGCGACGAAATGCCTCGCGATGTGCTTGACCGCCTGCGACTGCGCCAGAAACCATTCGCGCACGTAATGCGCATTGGTCATCGTTTCCTGCGTGGCAAAGGTCTTGGACGACACGATGAAGAGCGTCGTTTCCGGGTTCAGCGCCTCCAGCGTTTCCTTCACGTGGGCACCGTCGACGTTGGAAATGAAATGCAGCTTGAGGCGCGGATGACGATACGGCTTCAGCGCCTGATAGACCAGCTGCGGCCCCAGATCCGAGCCGCCGATGCCGATGTTCACCACGTCGGTGATGCGCTCGCCGGTGTAACCGCGCCACTGTCCGCTGCGCACCGCCTCGGCAAACGTGCCCATGCGCTCGATGACGGCATTCACCTTCGGCATCACGTCCTCGCCGTCGACCCGCACCGGATGATTGCTGCGGTTGCGCAGCGCCACGTGCAGCACCGCACGGTTTTCCGTGTGGTTGATTTTCTCGCCCGTAAACATGCGCTCGCGCCAGCCCGCCACGTCGGCTTCCTCGGCCAGCCGCACCAGCAGGCTCATGGTCTCGTCGGTGATGCGGTTCTTCGAGTAATCCAGCAGCACCTCGCCCACCTGCAGCGAAAACCGCTCGAAGCGTGCCGGATCATCCGCGAACAGGTCGCGCATATGCACCGCCGCCATCGCGGCCTGATGCGCTTTCAACTGCCTGCATACCGGACGGTGCAACGGCCCGGACAACTCCTCCTGCTGCTCTTTCACGCGCACCGACGAAGACATCAGCGTTTCTCCCTGAATACCGGTTCCTGCCGCGCCGATACTTCCGCGTGACGTTCGCTGTCATTTGTTCGTCCTCAAGCAACGGCTGTGCCATTGACGAAAAGAAGCGTCCTCTCCTGATTAACCATAGGAAAAATTGGTGATGGGCAGATGACAACCGGAAAGCCGCCCCGAAAATGCGCCCAAAAAGCCGCTGCCGCAAGAAATAGGGACAGGAATGCCCCCAAAAGCTGCCTTTGACGGTCCGACCACGATACCCGCCGAATTGGTACGCTCCTTGCAGTCATCCGGACAGGAGCGGCAATGACGGTCTGATATCCCAAAACAACCAAACAACTCATTGTTTTTATTGGGATTTTAATTTCGGCCTCACAACCGGCCTGTTCATCGTTCGGCAGGGACCGGCGAAAATTCGGAGAGGGGGCACGACATGCATGTTTTGATCACGGGCGGCGCAGGATTCATCGGATCGCATCTGGCGGAGCGCCATCTGGCGAACGGCGATCAGGTGCATGTGGTGGACAATCTGAGCACCGGCTCCCTCGCGAACATCGATCCCTTTCGCGGCCATCCCGCTTTCCGCTTTGCCGAGGCGGATATCCTCCATTGGAACGGCCTCGACAAGGCCGTCGCCTGGGCCGACCGCATCTACCACATGGCCGCCGTCGTCGGCGTGAAAAAAGTGCTGGAAGACCCGGTGGCGGTGATGGCGACCAACATGACCGGCACCGAGCGGATCCTGCGCGCCATCCACCGCGGCGGCTGGAATCCGCAGGTCATCGTCGCCTCGTCCTCGGAGGTGTACGGCTTCAATCCCGAGCGCAGCTTCGCCGAGACCGACCACATCGTGCTGCCGTCCGCCGGCCGCCTGCGCTGGACCTATGCCGTGACCAAGCTGGCGGACGAGTTCCTCGCTTTCTCCTATGCGCGCCAATACGGCCTCAATATCGTGGTCGTGCGCCTGTTCAACACCATCGGGCCGAACCAGGTGGGGCATTACGGCATGGTGGTGCCCAGCTTCGTCAAGCAGGCGGTGAAGAACGAGCCGCTCACCGTCTACGGCGAAGGCGACCAGACGCGCTCCTTCTGCGATGTGCGCGACACGGTGGTGGCGCTGGACCGTCTCGCCGGCTGCCCGGAGGCCTGGGGCGAGGTGGTGAACGTCGGCAACGACCAGGAAATCTCCATTCGCGACCTGGCCGACCTGATCGTGCAACGCGCCCGCAGCGCCTCGTCCTTGCAGTTCATTTCCTACAGGGACGCCTACGGCGAGGAATTCGAGGACGTCACGCACCGGCGCCCGGTACTCAACAAGCTGCGCGCACTCACCGGCTTCGAGCCGGAATGGCGCCTGAGCGACACGCTGGATGACCTGATCGAGAGGGAATGCCAAAAAAACCGGCAAGCTGCCTAGAGTGGCCTAGAATAGCCGCCCATGGCGACCACGCCCTATTTCATCCTCAGCCCGAACACGGTGCTGAGCATCATCGGCCTGATCCACGGGCCGGACAAAACCGTCCCCAATCCGGCGCAAGACTGGCGCGACGCCACCGTCGACGTGGTGATCCCCGCCTTCAACGAGGAAAGCAACATCCCGCTGTGCCTGGCCTCGCTGGCGCGCCAGACCCGCAAGCCCACGCGCATCATCCTCATCGACGACGGCAGCCGGGATCGCACGGTCGAATACGCCCAGACCTTCTGCGAACTGAACGGCATGGAGCTGATCGCGATCCGGCGTGCGCACTCCATCGGCAAGACGCCCACATTGAAACGCCAGTCGCGCGAGTTCGACTCCGACGTCGAATTCATCCTCGACGGCGACACGGTGCTGGAATCGGACGACTACATCGACCGCGTGGTGGAAGAGCTCTACCAGGGCGCCGGCATCGCCAGCGCCTGCGGCACCGTGCTGCCGCTGCGCGACCGTGACCGCCGCGCGATGCTGGATACGAAGGCGCTGCAAAAATTCCTGAGTGCTCACCCCGAAGCCACCGTCTATCCCAGGGTGGGCTGGTTTCACCACCTGCAGCGCGGCATCACCGACACGTACCGCGACGTGCTGTATTACTTCCTGCAGAAATTCGTGTACGTGGGCCAGATGGCCTTCTTCGGCAGCATCCTCAACCCGGTGGGCTGTGCCGTCGCGTATCGCCGGGACGTGCTGAAGACCATCGTGTTCGACCGCTACGAGCCGATCCTGGGCGACGACCTCACCAACTCGGAAGACATCTTCATCGGCTTCGCGATGAACGACAACGGCTACCGCAACATCCAGCTCACCGACGTCTGCGCCCGCTCGCAGGAGCCGGAAGTGGGCCGCGTGCCGGGGCAGATCTACCTGTGGTCCTCCTCCTTCCTGCAAAGCTGCCACTACTTCGACGAACTGATGAGAAGCCCGTTCAAGGCCTTCGAGCGCTACCGCCGCAAGAAACAGGAGCGCGTCGAACGGGCGGCGGGCCTTGCGGACAAGCGCATTCATCACGAGCAGTATCGCCAGCCCTTCGGCATCGACACCACCGTCCAATACGGCCGCCCCATCGGCTGGGTGCTGTTCATGTCGGCGTTCGAGAAAGTGGCATTCCCGACCGCCCTCTTGATCATGATCCTGCTACAGCTGTGGGAACCGCTGGCGATCACGGTGGCGGCGGAAACGGCCGTCGCCACCGGCATCCTGGTCACGGTGGCCAAGGGGCATCGGCCGGAATATTTGTTCAAGGGCCTGCTGGTGACGCCGCTGCGTTACGGCGTGCTGTTGTTCGACCTCGTCACCATCGGCCGCTTCGCCGCCGACCTGTGGATCTTCCGCAATCGCAGGTGGCGCAAATGATGCTGCACCGGATACTTGCCCTGGCTTTTCTCGCGGCCGCATCGCTGCCGGCTGCCGCGCAGTCCGTTCCCGACGCCGGCCTGCGCGCCGAGATGCAGGGACAGTGGGCCGACGCGGCGGAAATCTACAAGCAGGCGCTGCAGGCCAATCCGGCGCAGGCGCATCTGTGGGAACGCATCGCCGACATCCGCGCCACGCAACTGAAAATGCCGGACCTCGCCGCCGAAGCCCTGCGCGAAGCGGTGAAGTACGCCCCCATGGACGCCCGCCTGTATCACAAGCTTTCGCAGGCGTATGCGGCAGCGCAGAACGGTACGTCCGCGCTGGCCGCCATCGCCCGGGCCGTCGAACTCGATCCGGGCAATCCGACGTATTTGCGCACCCGCGCCGATCTCGCCGCCTGGCGCGGCGACTACGCCATGGCGCTGGACAGCCACCGGCGCATTCTCGCGATCGCGCCGGACGATCCCGGCGCGCGCCTCGGCATCGCCCGCGTGAACTACTGGCGCAACCGGCCGGACGAATCGGCGCGCGCCTATCGCGACTATCTGGCGCGGCAGCCGGGCGTGGCCGCGGCGTGGATGGAATACATCGTCGTCGTCACCGAACTGGGCGACTACGCACGCGCGATGGAACTGCTGGAAACCTATCGCCAGCGCTTCGGCGACAACCTCGCCGCCCGCAAGCAGAAGGCGC
>JAJYXA010000551.1 GCA_021791235.1 Pseudomonadota bacterium | reverse complement strand
TCCATGGCTGCGGGTGAACACTTCCGCCACCACGCTGGTTTCCTTGAAGGGATAGGTGTGGAGGATGAAGCCGGGTTCGTTGTTGATGCGGTCAGGGGAAGACATAGGTTGTCAAAAGATTTTCACCACAGAGGCACGGAGAAAATCCTCGAGAAACCATACAGGGAAAACGCTCGACTTTCCACGACACATCGCCCCAACTGGATTTACCTCTGTGTCTCTGTGCCTCTGTGGTGAGTGGTTTCCAAATCAACACCTGCTCTAATCCAGCCCCAGCGACTTCAGCATCCGCACGTCGTCGGCCCAGCCGCCCTTGACCTTGACCCACACCTCCAGATACACCTTGCTGTCGAACGCGCGCTCCATGTCGAGGCGCGCCTGGGTGGAAATGGTCTTGAGCTTTTCGCCGCCCTTGCCGATGATGATGGGCTTGTGGCTGTCGCGGTCGACCAGGATGGTGGCGAAGATGCGGCGAAGATTGCCTTCCTCCTCTAACTTGTCGATGGTCACCGCCACCGCGTAGGGGATTTCCTCCCCGCACAGGCGGAAAACTTTTTCGCGGATGAGTTCGGCCGCCAGCTGGCGCTCGGTCTGGTCGGTGACGTCGTCCTCGTCGAACAGCGGCGGATTTTCCGGCAGGTGAGTTTGCAGGGTTTTCAGCAGCTCGTCGAGATTGCTGCCCTGCTTGGCCGACACCGGGACGATCTCGGTGAAGGCATGCGCGGCGGCGACTTCCTGCAGATAGGCCATCAGCGCCGCGCGATCCTTGGCGCGGTCGATCTTGTTCACCACCAGGATCAGCGGGCGATCCGTGGACAGCAGGTCCATCACCTGGCGATCCTCGCGCGTCAGCCGGCCGGCTTCGACCAGCATCATCACCACGTCGGTATCCGACAGGGTTTCGCGCACGCGCTTGTTCATCGCGCGGTTCATGGTGCTCGCGTGGCGCGTCTGAAACCCCGGCGTGTCGACGAACACGAATTGCGCCTCGTCGGTGGTGTGGATGCCCATCACCCGGTGGCGCGTGGTCTGTGCCTTTTTCGAGGTGATGCTGACTTTCTGCCCGACGATGCGGTTGAGCAGCGTCGATTTGCCGACGTTGGGGCGCCCGACGATGGCGATGAGGCCACATTTGAATTCGTTCATTTTTGCAACGCGGCGCACGCCTGGCGTGCGGCCTCCTGTTCGGCGGCGCGACGGCTCTTGCCGACGCCGCGGGTGCTGAGCGCGGGTTTGGCCAGTACGCACTCGACGATGAAACTCTGGTCGTGCGCCTCGCCCTCGGTATCGACCAGCCGGTAGTCCGGCAGCGGCAGCCGGCGCGACTGCAGCAGTTCCTGCAGCTGGGTCTTGGGGTCCTTGCCCGAAGCCTTGGGGTCGATTTGCGCCACCAGCGGGTCGAACAGGCCACGCACCACGCGCTGCGCCGCGTCGAATCCGGCGTCGAGGAAAACCGCGCCAAACAGCGATTCGAGCGCATCGGCCAGAATCGAGGGGCGGCGGAATCCGCCGCTCTTGAGTTCGCCCTCGCCCAGGCGCAGGCTGTCGCCCAGCCTCAGGGCCGCTGCAATGTCGGCCAGGGTTTCCTGCCGAACCAGGTTGGCGCGCAGGCGCGACAGGCTGCCTTCCGGCAGGTCGGGGAACGCATCGTACAGCGCGCGGGCGACCGTGCAGTTCAGCACCGAGTCGCCGAGGAATTCGAGCCGCTCGTTGTTGACCGCTCCGTAGCTGCGGTGCGTCAGCGCCTGGGCCAGGAGATCGGGGCGGGAAAAGGTGTGGCCCAGCGCCTGCTGCAGACGCTGGTTCAGCAAGGAATCAGTCAATCTCTGGAGGTGCGGCGTTGGGATCGCTGCTGGCGCTGAAATCGACCACCAGGCTGACATTGCCGACGAGCTTGGTGCGGAATGCGTAATCGGCGGAAATGACCGGGACGCCCCCGCGACGATCGATGGAGAGGTCTTCCGGCTTGACCGCCGTGACATAGCCGACGCTGGCGCGCCTCGAAAAGTCATTGCGGATCTCGGCATTGCTTTTCGATCTGAGGTCGGCTTCCTGCCCCATGGTGGCAAGAATTTTCTTCACCGAGAAAAACTCGATGTAGGCCGGCACCAGCTTCATCGCCAGCAAGGCCACCACCACCAGCACGATGGCGACGAACAGGAAGCCGAACATGGTCAGGCCACGTTGCTTGGATTGCATGGGGCGTACGCAGTACATGGCGTCTCCTTATCGAATAGTCGTGCCGATGCGGCCGAAGTCGTCGAAATTCATCCAGATGAAAAAGGCCTTGCCGACGATGTTCCCGTCCGGGACGAAGCCCCAGTAGCGGCTGTCGTTGCTGGCATCCCGGTTGTCGCCCATCATGAAATAGTGCCCTTCCGGAACCTTGCAGACGAAGCCCTTGCCCTCGGCATTGTAGGAGCAGTTTTCGCGGTAGGGGAAGTCCATCACCTGCCGGACGTCGACCGACGGTTTGCCCGGCTCGGTCATCATGGTGTGTCCGACGCCGTTGAGGTGTTCGTCGTACACCATGGCGGTGACGTAACTGAGGCCATTGCCGACATAGCTGTAGGTGCCGGTGTTGTCAGCACGCACCGGCCGCCCGTTGATGCTGAGCTGCTTGTCGCGGTATTCCACCACGTCGCCCGGCACGCCTATCACGCGCTTGATGTAGTCGAGGCCGGGATCGGCCGGGTAGCGGAATACCATGACGTCGCCGCGCTCGGGGTTGTTCAGCGGCACGACTTTCTTGTTGAGCACCGGCAGGCGGATGCCGTAGGTGTATTTGTTGACCAGGATGAAGTCGCCGATCAGCAGCGTCGGCATCATCGATCCCGAGGGAATCTTGAACGGCTCGACCAGGAACGAACGCAACGCGAACACCACCAGGATGACAGGAAAGAAGCTCTTGGCGTATTCCACCAGCAGCGGCTCCGGGGCGCCCCTGTCCCGGCCGCGCTTGAGCAGCAGCGCGTCGAGCAGCCAGATGCCCCCGGTGACGGCGAGTGCGAGGAAAAGGATGAGCGCGAAGTTCATGTTGATGGGTCCACTTCTTATTTATCGGAGACCTGGAGAATCGCAAGAAAGGCTTCCTGCGGAATTTCGACGTTACCGACCTGTTTCATGCGGCGTTTGCCGGCTTTCTGTTTTTCCAGCAGCTTCTTCTTGCGCGTGATGTCGCCGCCGTAGCACTTGGCCAGCACGTTCTTGCGCATTGCTTTCACGTTTTCGCGCGCGATGATGTTGGCGCCGATCGCCGCCTGCACCGCCACGTCGAACATCTGGCGCGGAATCAGTTCGCGCATCCTGGACGCCAGTTCGCGCCCGCGATACACGCTGGTGGCGCGGTGCACGATCAGCGACAGGGCGTCGACTTTTTCATTGTTGACCAGGATGTCGAGCTTGACCAGATCGCCGGCGCGGAACTCCTTGAATTCGTAATCGAGCGAAGCGTAGCCGCGGCTGGTCGATTTCAGCTTGTCGAAGAAATCCATCACCACCTCGTTCATCGGCAGGTCGTAGCGCAGCATGACCTGCCTGCCGTGGTACTGCATGTCGAGCTGCATGCCGCGCTTCTGGTTGCACAGGGTGATGACGTTGCCGACGTATTCTTCCGGCACGAAGATCGTCGCGGTGATGATGGGCTCGCGGATTTCCTCGATCTTCGACGGCTCGGGAAGCTTGGACGGATTCTCGACGTTGATCGTGGTGCCGTCCTTCAGCAGCACCTCGTACACCACCGTCGGCGCGGTGGTGATGAGGTCCATGTCGTACTCGCGCTCCAGCCGCTCCTGTACGATGTCCATGTGCAGCAGGCCGAGGAAGCCGCAGCGGAAGCCGAATCCCAGCGCCTGGCTGACTTCGGGCTCGAACTGCAGCGCCGCGTCGTTCAGCTGCAGCTTGGTCAGCGCGTCGCGCAAGGCCTCGAAGTCGTGCGACTCGACCGGATACAGGCCGGCGAACACCTGCGACTGCACCTTCTTGAAGCCGGGCAGCGGTTCGCTGGCGGGGCGGTCGACCAGGGTGACGGTGTCGCCCACCTGCGCCGACTTGAGTTCCTTGATGCCGGCGATGACGAAGCCCACCTCGCCCGCCGACAGCTGCGGCCGGTCGACCGACTTCGGGGTGAACACGCCGACATGCTCGGTCAGGTGCTGCGCGCCGCTCGCCATGAAGCGGATCTTGTCCTTGGGCTTGAGCACGCCGTCGACCACCCGCACCAGCATCACCACCCCCACGTAGTTGTCGAACCACGAGTCGATGATCAGCGCCTTCAGCGGCGCGTCTTCCTTGCCGCGCGGCGGCGGCACCTGCTTCACCACCACTTCGAGGATTTCGGGAATGCCGATGCCGGTCTTGGCCGAGGCACGCACCGCGTCGCTGGCGTCGATGCCGACGATGTCCTCGATTTCTTCCGCCACCCGGTCGGGGTCGGCCGCCGGCAGGTCGATCTTGTTCAGCACCGGAATCACCTCGACGCCGAGGTCGATCGCGGTGTAGCAGTTGGCCACGGTCTGCGCTTCCACCCCCTGCGAGGCGTCGACCACCAGCAAGGCGCCCTCGCAGGCGGACAGCGAACGCGACACTTCGTAGGAAAAGTCGACGTGCCCGGGGGTGTCGATCAGGTTCAGGCGATAGGTCTGGCCGTCCTGCGCCTTGTAGGTCAGCGCCGCGGTCTGCGCCTTGATGGTGATGCCGCGTTCCTTCTCCAGGTCCATCGAATCGAGCACCTGCGCTTCCATCTCGCGCTCCGACAGGCCGCCGCAAAACTGGATCAGGCGGTCGGCCAGCGTGGACTTGCCGTGGTCGATGTGGGCGATGATGGAAAAATTGCGGATCAGATTTTGGGACACAACAAAACGGGCACGCTTACGTGCCCGGCAGGGATTCGATAAGACCCCGAATTTTAACGGATTTCAGGAGTTGGCGCGCAGCCATTCCCGAAACGCTGGCAGATCAAGCTGATGGCGGCAAATCTCGGTGCCGCCGTCAAACAGCAGCGGCACGTCCCAGCCATATTGGGCCTTGAGCAACGGATCGGCATCCACATCGACATAGCCCAGGCTGTGGCCGGTTCCCACGATCAGCGCACGGACCTCTGCCGCCGTCTCCTCGCACAGCGGGCAGCCCGCCCGGGTGTAGAGCGTGAGTGTTGACGCTTTAGCGTCTTTACAGTCACGGCCTGCCCCTTGCGGGTGGAGCGTGAGCGTTTTACTCACCCGAAATCTTCAGCGGAATATACAGCGAGCCTTCGCCGCGCCGCACCAGGATGGCTGCGCTCTTGCCCTTGGGAACGGCGGCAATCGCCTTGCGGAAGGCCTCGACGGTGGCGACCTTGCCGTTGTTCACCGCGAGGATCACGTCGCCGACGCGGATGCCGGCGCGCGCGGCATCGCCGGTCACCTCCTCCACCAGCAGGCCGTGGTCGATCCTGAGCTCGCGTCGCTGGTCGACGGTCAGTTCGGACAAGGCCAGGCCACCCCGCGAATACGTCTTGCCGCCCTTGCCGGCGAGTTGCTCCTCGCCCGGCAATTCGCCCAGCACCACCTGCAATTCCTGTGCCTTGCCGCGGCGCCACACCTGCAGCGGAATCTTCGCCCCCGGCTTGGCCATGCCAACCATCCGCGGCAGGTCGCCCGAGTTTTCCACCGGCTTGCCGTCGAACGTGAGGATCACATCCGATGCCCGCAGGCCGCCCCGGGCCGCCGGGCTGTCCTCCTGAACCTGCGATACCAGCGCGCCGCGCGGACGATCCAGCCCGAACGACTCGGCGAGATCGGCGGTCACTTCCTGGATCACCACGCCCAGCCAGCCGCGCGAAACCTTGCCGCCACGTTTCAACTGGTCCGCGACCTCCATCGCGACGTCGATCGGAATCGCGAACGACACGCCCTGATAGCCGCCGCTGCGGCTGTAGATCTGCGAGTTGATGCCGACCACTTCGCCCTTCATGTTGAACAGCGGCCCGCCCGAGTTGCCGGGGTTGATCGGCACGTCGGTCTGAATGTAGGGCACATAGCTTTCCGACGGCAGCGAGCGTCCCTTGGCCGAGACGATGCCCGCGGTGACCGAATTTTCGAAGCCGAACGGCGAACCAATCGCCACCACCGCTTCACCGACGCGCAGCTTGGTTGGGTCGCCCAGCTTGACCGCAGGCAGGTTGCTGGCGGAGATCTTGATCACCGCGACATCGGTGCGGCTGTCGGCGCCAATCACCTTGGCGCTGAACGTGCGCTTGTCGATCAGCTTGACTTCGACCTCGTCGGCGCCGCGCACCACATGGGCATTGGTCAGGATGTAGCCGTCATTGCTGACGATGAAGCCGGAGCCGGCGCCGCGCGCGGGGATCTCCTGCATCGGCCCGCGTCCGCCAGGGCCGCCCGGCGGGAAGAAGCGACGGAAGAATTCCTGCATGTCCTCTCCCTCGGGCATCGCGAAGGGGAGTCCTTCGACACCGCGCTTGACCAGCTTGGTGGTGCTGATATTGACCACCGCCGGGCCCTGTGTCTCGACCAGATCGGCCACATCCACCGCATTTTTTGCCGACACCGGCGCCGCCAGGGCAAACACCAGCGCGGTCGCTGCCAAAGCCGTTCTCATCATGATCATCCTTTCCTGATGTGAAATAGATTGTTGTCCTCGCGTCTGAGCACCACCGGGCGGGCCGCCCGGCCGCCTTGCGCGGCCAGCCAGCCCGCCACGCCGCCGAGCAGCATGCCGGCAAGCGCCGGGCCGTCGCCCGGCCATACGGCCTGGGCCAGCAAGGCACCCGCCAGCATCAGCGTCAAGGGCAGCCCATAGGCACGCCATGCGCTCCTGAGCACGCTGCCCCGGACAATCCCGACGACGACGCGATCACCCGGAGACAGCGATAAATCGCAGTCGACCGGAAAGTGCCGGGGTTTGCGCTGGAACAGTTCGGCAATGCGGCGCGACGAACAGCCCTGGCCGCCACAGGTGCCGCATCCGGACGGTTCGACCGCCCGCACCCAGATGCCGTCCGCTGCGGTTTTGACGACTTCGGCCGTTTGTTCCAGCATGGCGATACTTACTGCTTTTTCACCGAATTGCCGGTCTCGATCAGCGCCATGCTCGGCACTTCGCCCAGGGTCGTCACGGTATAGCCGTCGACCACGCGCGCATACACCCCGATCGTGCCTTCGGCCGACAGTCCCTGCAGGCGTTGCGCCTGCGGGTCGACCGGTTCGACGAACATCGACATCGCACTCAGTCCGTCCGAAAACACCAGATGGGTGACAGGCGCCTGTTTGCCCGGCAGCGAACGCACCGCCTGCTGCACCTGCTCAAAGCCCGGCGGCGGCGTCACGCTCCAGGACACGCCAGCCGGTTTGTCGAGGCTGGCCTTCTGGATGCGCTTGCCGGTCAGGTCGTTGCGGAAGAGCTGAGCGGGAGGCGCCTTGCCGATCTGGATCTCGGAGAACACGAACATCGACACCACGCCGCCGTTGCCGTTGACGCTGCGCGACTTGAGCGGCAGTCCGGTCTGCTTGTCCAGCCACAGGCTGTAGGCATAGCGATAGCCGTCGCGCGGCTCCAGCGTCACCACCTGGCAGAGGCGTCCCGCCACGCGCTCGGTTCCGCCGAGTTTCGCCTCGTAATAATCGAGCAGGCTGGCCGGCTGCGCGGGCAGCAGGGCCGGGAAGAAGCGGCGCAGGGTATTGCGTTCCAGCCGCACATGCTTTCCGTCAGGCAGATGGCAATACACGTCGCTGTTGATGCGCAGGAACTGGTGGGGCGCGCCGTCCAGCACCTCGACCTTTTCCAGTTCGCCGGTCGCATCGATGCGGTGCAGCACGCGCAGCACTTCGACGTGTTCGCCGTGGTGATACACATAGACCCCGCTGTAATTCTGCTGTTTGGCGGCGGCGGCGGCACGGTTGAGCCATTCGAGCGCGGCGTCGGCGCGCGCCATGCCCGACAGCAGCACCAGGCTGGCCATCCCGACAACCCATCGGCTTGGCAGCCAGACGGCCCTCGCCCGCATCAACGTGGCTCCACCGCAACCGCCATCGCGCGCTGGTAGGGCGACGCCACGGCCATCGGAGCGAATTCCTGGTGCGCCACCAGATAGGGCGCGAATCGGTTGTCGTCACGCGTCGGCTCGGTTGCCAGCGCAGCCTGCTGGAAGGCCGGCGCCACCGCCATCGGGGCCCTGACCGGCGTGTCCGGCAGCAGGCCGGTCAGCGAGACCGCTCCCCATACCGCAAGCGAGGCAAACGACGCCACCGCCACCCGTTGCGGCCACACCCTGCGGCGCGGCGCGAGCACCGTCGGCTCGGTGGCCAGTTGCGCCGAGAAGCGCGTCATGAAGTCGTCCCGGGCCGGCGCCGCACCGCGCATCAGGTCGCCGATCAAATGGTATTCCGACCAGGCCTGTCTCAAGGCCTCATCCTGCTTCAGCGCTGCGACGCAGGCCTCGGTTTCATCGCGCGGCGATTCGCCGTCCAGCGCGGCAGACAACCTCTGCTGCCAGCCGTCGGCCTGTTGAACCTGGGAATAGGGGTCGGATTTGCGAAGAGCTGACATGATTACCACCTTTTGTCCTGACTGGTGCCCAGCATCGGGCGTATCTTTTCTGCAATGGCCTCTCGCGCGCGGAATATCCGCGAACGCACGGGGCCGAGCGGGGAGTCCGTCACCTGCGCGCTTTCCTCGTAGCTCATGCCTTCG
>JAJYXA010000030.1 GCA_021791235.1 Pseudomonadota bacterium | reverse complement strand
CCACCCGGGCGTACAACACGCGCCATTTCGCTCAGGACGGCCAACGGGGCCGTGACGTGACTGATCAGGGTGTGGGCGATCACGACGTCGAATGAAGCCGTGGGAAAATCGAGGTGGTGGGCATCCCCGACCTTGAACGTGAGCCGGTCGTCGACCTGCTCGGCCTGCGCAAACCTGCTTGCGGTTTCGACAAAAGTGCGGCACTGGTCTACGCCAACCGCCTGGCCATTGAAGTCGCCACGACGTGCGAGCGACCGCAGCACCGCGCCCGTGCCGCATCCCACCTCCAGTACCCGGGCGGCCGGAGGGATGGCCAGATGCGTCAAATACTTGTCCAGCAGCCGCGCGAAAGCGTCGTCCTGGGCGCGGCTTTCGAGCCGGGCGACAAGACGTTCGAGTGCGGCATCATCAAGTTCGTTGATGAAACGGTGAGGATCGCGTGCAGCCATGTTTACCTCTTGCTTGGTTCCGGCCGGATGTTCTCAGCACAAGCAGGGCCACCGGTCGGGCGGCGACATACTGAAAAAAACCGCCCCGGGTAGAGGCGGTGACCCTAGTGCATCCGGCCCAGGAGGAGAGTGCCGGATTGAGGAGCCCTAGTTCGTACCCGATGGCAGTCGCCACGTCCTTGCGTGGCGGCCATCGGTTCCTGCGGCACGCCGGAAACACATGCCGCATGAATTGGACTGGCGAACATCCCTTGGGGCATGCCGCGCCCCCTTCACTCAGGGGGCCGTCCGTGCCCCAGCCGCCAGGATTGGCAGGCGCATCGGGCGCATTACCATGACTTGTAAGGCAGGAACTTGCCGCTGATCGTGACCAGTACGCGATCGCCTTTCGTATCTGCCTGCCTGTCGATGTTCATGGTGAAGTCGATCGCACTCATGATGCCGTCGCCGAATTTCTCGTGTATCAGTTCCTTGATGGTCTCGCCGTACACGTTCAGCATTTCATACCAGCGGTAGATCACTGGGTCGGTCGGGACGGGGCGTTCCCAGGTCTTGTGCGGGAAGCGCTGCAGTGCCGTGGAAACCCGAGCGTCAAGACCCAGCACGCCCGCGACCGCATCGGCCTGCGGCTTCTCCAGATGGTTCATGCCCAGGCAGGCCGAGCAGGTGTATTCGGCCGACATGCCCGCGGCCTTGGCGAGTTCGCTCCATGTCAGGTCTTTCTCGAATTTGGCCTCGAGAATGGCTTCCTTCATTTCTGCTTTGTTCATTCGCACTGCTCCTTGCGGGTTGACTTGGCGCGCTGGGCCATTGGACAGATACCTACCCGGGTCGAGGACGGCTATGTGAAGAGGCATGCACGCCGGGAAGCCATTTCCATCTGACTGAAAGCCTCCCGGCAGCTGGCTGCCCGAACGCTCAGCTTTCCACGCGGACCGCCGCCCGATAGAAGCGTTGCTGGAATACCGTGCTGTCCCGAAGCTGATGCATTCCCTTCACGGCGGCGAGAATGGCCAGGTCCAGCAGCGGCTCGACCAGGACAACCGTCATGTAGGCGACGCCAAACGTCCCGATTTGCGCCAGATTGGCCACACCCACGCCCTGACCGTAGATCGCCCAGAAGGCAACCCAGGCCACCACGCCGCCCTGGTAAGCGGTCGACAGCGCCAGGCACTGGCTGTATTTGACATCCTTGTATGCCGTGTTCGCCGGGATGTAGCGGCGCGCCATGGCACTGAGCGCAAACAGGGGCACCAGCAGCGTCGTGACATTCATGCCGTACTGAGGCAAGTCCCATGGGGTGAAGAAGAGCCCTTGCGTCAGCAATCCAACCGCCAGACCAATGGCCGCTGGCGCGGCGCCAAACATGAGAAAGAGCGTCGACCCCAGAATCAGATGAACTTCGGAAACGCCGATGGGATAGTGCGGAAACACCTCGAAGAAACAGAATACGAGGGAGGCCGCGATCAGACTGCGAAGTGCGAGCGGAATGGCGCCATCCTGCCTGATCGCATTCATTGCCAGCTTGGCCGTATAACCGAACACCCCCACCGCTGTGGCGTAGCTCAGTACGATCTTGGTGCCTTCAACAATACCGGGTTCAATATGCATGATGTTTCCTCCTGATGTTCACTCGCCATGAATCGTGTTGCCGGCCCGGCAACGACTAAGAACCAGGCAGACACTCGAACGACTCGACCGCCTGCCCACGACATGCGATGCCCGGCCCGGATACACTTCAAAACATGCAAATGGGTCCGGATCGGCTCGGCGACAGCGAATGACACATCAGTACTACTGTGCACATCGCTTGAACGCCGAAACAAATCGTTGTTCACAACAATGGACCATGCGGCTATAGTTTTCCAAGACTTAATTCCGATGAGTGTTATAAGGATTAGCTATGGAACGTCACATCGTCTTTCCGCGCTCGATCCGCTACCTGATCGCCGTTGCCGACGTGCAAAGCTTCACGCGTGCGGCAGAACTGTTGTTCGTTTCGCAACCGACGCTGTCGCAGCAAATCAAACAGCTGGAGGACCTGCTCGGCGTGCAGTTGCTGGATCGCTCAGGGCGAGCCGTGCGACTGACCGCTGCCGGCGAAGTCTATTTGCACTATGCCCGTCGTGCCCTGCGGGAACTCGAGGAGGGAACGCGGGCCATTCATGAACTGCAGGATTTGAGCCGCGGCTCGCTCCGTCTGGGGATGACCCCCATCACCGATCATCTTGTCAGTCCCTTGCTGGAACACTTCAATTCCCGCTATCCAGGCATCACGGTCAGCACGCAGGAAATGCCCCAGGATTCCGTCGAGACGGGCGTGGCTGAAGGACGCCTCGACATGGGCATATCCTTTTCCAACGTGCTCTCGACCGAGGCGCGATCCCACGAAATCAACACCAACATTCTGTTTACCGAAAGGCTCAATCTCGCCGTCGGCAAGACCCACTCCCGTGCCGGGCAGAGCGAGCCGCTGAGCGTGCGCGCTCTGGAGCAGGAATCGCTGATATTGCTGAATACGGATTTCGCGCTGCGCCGGCACTTCGATCTTTACTGCCTTGAGCATGCCATCACGCCCCACATCGTGATGGAGACCAACTCGTTGAGCGTGATCGTGGAAGTCGCCCGCCTCGGCCGGCTTGCCACGATACTTCCCAACACGATCGCCAGTCCGCAGTATGGGCTCTACCCGGTGATGCTGAAACCCGAAATGCCCCACCATACGATTACCCTGATTTGCCGCAAAGATGGCTACAAGAGTCCGGCCTGCTCGGCCTTTGGCGTGCTGGCGGCGCTCTGGTGCCAGAACAGACAGGCAGCCCCCCCCCCTGAGTCCGCGCCCGAAATCTCGCCAGGACTCGCATTCGCCGATTCTGATGAGGTATCCCTGCTCGTGCCCGATACCGATATCGGTCATCCGAAAGCACATCGTGCCCAGTCCATCGGCGACAAGGGCACAGACCTGAAACCGCCCGGTAAAGTGATGGTGTGACGCACCGCGGTCCGCCAGAAGGCCGCGGCAATGCCTGCACGTATGGTACAGCGATCGTTCCGGCACGCCAGAGAATGGCCGCACGGAAACGCGCACCAGGTCGGGTATTTGAGGCCGGCAGCCTCCACCCAGTTCAGGCTCGATCGCGGTGAACGCCCATCGTCCTTTGATGCAAGCGCTTCATGGCACGCATGAATAGGGCGGAGTCACCGTGGGCTCTGGCCAGTACCAGCGCCCCCTGAATGCCCGCGACGACATCTTCGGCCGTCTCGCGTGCGGCCCTGGTATCGAACCCCCTGCGTTTCAGAGCAGCGGCGAGCACCCGGGTCCAGGCGGCGAAGTAGGACCGGATCTCCGATGCGAAGCGATCCCGCGTATCGTCAAGGGCGAAGGTGCCCACCAGGCAGACCCGCCTGCCGGAGTGGAAAAAGCGGACGACGGCCTTGAACATATGGTCAATTCCGGCAGCCGGATCCTCGTTTTCGCGCAGCGGCATGAAGACGTTCGCCTCGAACCAGCCCGCCACATCGTCCAGTACCGCCTGGGCCATCTCCTCCTTGCCGTTGGGAAAGAAGTGATACAGGCTGCCCTTGCCCAGTCCGGTTCTTTTGGTGATCTCCGACAGGCTTGCACCCGCAAAGCCGTGCTCCCGGAAAGTCTCCGCCAGGGCCGGGATCACGTCGCCGCGCTCGGCGATCCTGCGCACCACGGACTAGAGGCCCATCTCCGTCAGGCCGGGATGGCCTTCGGGCCGCGGGCCCTGCCCCCAAAGGAACTTCCGCTCGGATGCAAGAATGGGCGCGTCGTTGATGCTGGCCTCGCGCCGGCGCATCAGGCCATGTTCGTCGAATTCCCACAGCTCGTTGCCGTGCGAGCGAAACCAGTTTCCGGAATCGTCATGCCATTCGTATTGGAACCTGACCGCCATGCGATTCTCGCGAAAGCCCCACAGTTCCTTGACCAGGAGATAGTCCAGCTCGCGCACCCACTTGCGTTTGAGAAACGCCACGATGGCTTCGCGCCCCTGCAAAAACTCGGCACGGTTGCGCCAGCGGCTGTCCTCAGTATAGGCCAGCGAAACCTTTTCCGGGTCGCGCGTGTTCCAGGCGTTCTCGGCCATGCGGACTTTCTGCACTGCGGTTTCCAGGGTAAAAGGCGGCAGCGGGGGGCGTGCGGTCATGATCGTCTCTCCAGGATTTGTACCGTTCGGTACAAATCCTAGCAGGCTTCACGCAGGATTTCAATGAACCCTTCCAGGTTTCCGGCACACGCCAACCCGGACCATGTGCTAACGCATAAACAACGTCGCCACGATCGCACCCTGCAGCGGATCAGCCGTTGGAGCAGGATTTTCGAAATCCATAATCTATTCCTATGGTTGCAATCGGAATAAGGTCTTGGACAACCCCTTTTGCCTGATCCATAGTTTGATACAAAGACGACCAGCCGAATCGGCTCCTGGAACGTCACAACGCTCGCCTTGATCTGAAAAAAAGTGCACCTTATATACAGCGCGTTTGCGGCATGGTCCTTCATGTACCGGCACCCGAACATCGAGAACAATCTTCAATCCGGCACGCCAATAAAATTCCAGGTGTGTCCATTGGGAGGGCTGAAATGAAAATCGAGCTGACCGAAACCTACCGCAATACCGATCAGGGCCGTGAAGCCGAAGCACTCCTGCTTCCCTGCGTTCAATGCGGCCAATGCACATTCACGTGTCCCACCTTCCGCCTGCTCGACGACGAATGGGATGGGCCGCGCGGACGCATCTATCTGATCAAGCAAATGCTCGAAGGCATGGCGCCGAGCGCCTCTTTCCTGCCCCCGGCCTATTCCCTGGACACCCTCGAAGGAAGGACGCTCGGCGCCAACGTGCAGCTGCATCTGGATCGCTGCCTGGGCTGCCGATCCTGCGAAACCAGCTGCCCACAGGGCGTGCGCTACGGACGCCTGCTCGATATCGGGCGGGAACTGGCCGAGAAGGAAGCACCTCGCCCCCTGAAGGAGAAACTGGCACGCCGGGCGCTGCGTGCCGTGGTTCCCTACCGCACCCGGTTCACCGCCTTGCTGCGCACGGGGCAAGCCCTGCGCCGCTTCCTGCCGGACGATCTGCGCGCCAGGATTCCGGAGCGCCGCAAGGCGGGCGCCTGGCCCGACCGCGCGCATGCCCGGAACATGCTGATCTGGCAGGGATGCGTGCAACCGGGCCTGGCACCGGACATCAATGCCGCGGCTGCACGCGTGCTGGATCGCTTCGGGATTCGGCTGATTCCTGCCAGCGACGGCTGCTGCGGCGCCCTCAGCCATCACATGGCCGAGCCGGACGAGGCGCGCGCCTTCATGCGCAGGAACATTGATGCCTTGTGGCCGCACATCGAAGCCGGCGCCGAGGCTATCGTCCTCACCGCCAGCGGCTGTGGCATGCACTTCCGCGATTACGGCCAGCTGCTGCACGACGATCCCCGCTATCGCGACAAGGCGAAACGCGTCGCGGAACTGATCCGCGACATCGCGGAGATCGTCGCCGAGGAATGGAAGGATGACCCGCTTCATGATTTGCCGGCGCCGCAGCGACAGCGCCGCATCGCCTTCCAGTCGTCCTGCAGCTTGCAGCACGGCGAAAAACTGAACGGGGTGGTCGAAAAACTGCTGAAGCGCGTCGGATTCAAGCTGGTTCCCGTCACCTATCCCTTCATGTGCTGCGGCTCGGCAGGCGCGTATTCGCTCCTGCAACGGAAGCTTTCGGAATCATTGCGTACGCGCAAGCTGGAAGCGCTGCTGGCAAGCCGTCCGGAGACCATTGCGACGGCAAATATCGGCTGCCTGACCCACCTGTCCGAAGTTTCGCCCGTACCGGTCAGCCACTGGATCGAATTGCTGGACGAAACCTTGTCGGCCACGGGTAGCTGATGCGGGCCCAATTTGAATGCCATCCAGCCAGGAGGCGCCTCATGGCAGCAACAGAGGGCCTGATGAAACCCGGGCTTTTTGCCCTCCTTCTTTTTGCTCACTGGACGGAAACCGCCCTGGCAGCGCACCCCCTGCTCACGGAAGACACGGGCACGCAAGGGACCGAGCACGTCCAGCTGGAATTGACGCACGACCTGAGCCACGCGAAGGATGCCGCTTCCGATACCCGAGCCCGGCGCATCAATGCCGTCTTGTCTGTCGGCCTCGCCGAGAATCTCGATGTAATCGCCGCCCTGCCGTATGAACGCCTGACCGAACGGCTGGATGCCGCAGGCTCCACGGCAAAAGGGTTTGCGGACATGGAGATCGCGGCCAAATGGCGCTTCTACGACGAGAATGCGCTGAGCTTCGCATTGCGCCCGGGACTGGGATTGCCGACCGGAAATGAAGACAAGGGCCTGGGTGCGGGACACGTCACCCCCAGCCTGTTCGCCGTGATGACATACGCCCGCGACCCCTGGGCCTTTCATCTGCACCTCGGCTATACCCACAATCCCCACCATGCCCCGGATGAACGAGACCACGTTTCCCATGCTTCGGTTGCAATGGAATACAAGCTCAGCGGATCGGTACGCCTTGTCAGCGATGCCAGTCTGGAAAGCAATAGCGAGCGCTCGGGTCATCCCGGCGTAGGCTCCATGGTGCTGGGGCTTGTCTATTCCGTGACCCCCGATCTGGACATCGACCTCGGATATCGCAAAGGCCTGACCCAGCCCGCCCCCGATCAGGCGTGGCTGACCGGACTGGCCCTGCGCTTTTGATTCCGGCTCCGACCGTCCGCCGGACACGCTGCACTCAAGGAAACTTTATACTGCCCAGTTGAACAGTCGCGGGACAGGCGAGACCATGACGCACCCTTTTCACATCGTGGATGTTTTTGCGGAGCAGCCCTACTCCGGAAACCAACTGGCCGTCGTAACCGGCGCGGACGATCTCCCCAGCGAAACCATGCAGCAGATCGCGGCGGAGATGAATTTCTCGGAAACGACTTTCGTCAGCAGCGTTCCGGAAGCAGATGGCGGCCACCGAGTACGGATTTTCACGCCGGCGCGTGAAATCGCCTTTGCCGGGCACCCGATCCTGGGTACGGCATGGGTCATCCGGCAGCACCTTGCGCGCGACACGCCCGGTCCGCTACGGCTGAATCTTGCGGTGGGGCCGGTCCCCGTCACCTTCGAGGGTGCCGCCGAAGGCTCCGAAACCGCGTGGTTCCAGGCACCGCCCGTGACGCTCGGGGCGACGTGCGCGCGTGAACCTGTCGCCGCAGCGCTGGGGATATCACCGGAGGACATTGAGACCGGGAGTCCTGTCCAGCAGATGACCGCCGGCATCTCGGCCATGATCGTGCCGCTGCGCAGCCTCGACGCGCTGCGCCGCTGCAAACTGGATCTCGACGTTTTCGCACCCCTGGCCGCGCAAGGCTTCCCGCCACTGGTTTATCTTTTTAGCCGGCAGACTTACCGTCCCCAGAACGACCTGTGCGTCAGGTTCTTTTTCGAAGCGCACGGCGTGCGCGAGGATCCGGCCACGGGCAATGGCGCGGCATTCCTCGGCGCCTATCTCCTGGCGCATCGCGTCTTTCCCGAGCCCAGCCTGTCCCTGCGGATCGAGCAGGGGCACGCGATGAATCGGCCTTCCCTGGTCATGCTGCGCGCCCAATCGGTCGCCGGATCGCGCGAGGTGAGCGTGGGGGGGCACGTGATCCCGATCATGAAGGGGGAACTGCTGTGATCCGGGGATTCTGGCCATCCCAGCTTAGGCGTTAAAATAGCAGTCTGTTCGCGCTGCCCCGGCCAGGCGTACCGCCTCATCGCCTGGTGCCGTGAAGGAATCCCCTCATTTGTCCTGTTCCGCCATTTTCGATTCACGCCCCTTGGCTTGGGATCAGGCATAAATGGGATATGCTGAAAAGCTACGTCTTCTGATCGCACCATGAAAGACAACATTCACCCCCTGATCCAGCACACCCCCACCGACTCCGGCAATGTCAGCATTCCGGCGCTGCGGGTGCTGTCTGAAATCACCACCAGCCTGTCCACCGATTCCAACGTCGAACAGCTGCTGGGACGCTTCCTGTCGACCATGATCCGGCTGGCCGGTGCGCAGGCGGGTGCGGTGCGCGTGATCACCGACGACCGCACCCATCTGCGGCTGATCGGTTCGGTGGGCCTGCCGCCCGAACTGATCGAGCACGAAAACATCGTCAGCGTCGATTGTGGCGTGTGCGGCAAGGCGGCGCGCGAGGTGAAGGTGAGCAGCTGGAACAACGTCGCCTTCTGCAAGCGCCAG
>JAJYXA010000264.1 GCA_021791235.1 Pseudomonadota bacterium | reverse complement strand
TCGACGTAGAAGCCGCCCAGCGCGCCCTGGAGCGGAACCTTACCCAGACGGGCGCGCTGTTGCTGCCGGCCGGCCAGATCGATTTCGAGCCGAGTTTTGGTCTTACACACCGTGAAGTCTCTAATCCGTCCTACTACCTATTGGGGGCGAATCTGGTGCTCGCGTCCGACCAACTGAAGCGCGACGAAATGACCGGAAGCCTTGACTTGAAGGTCGGACTGCCATGGGACTCCCAATTGGAATTCGGCCTCCCCTACACTTTCGTGCACGAACATCGGTTAACCGATCTCGGCACCGCCGGGCGCTACGTCGGATCGGCCAACGCCAGTGGCCTGGGCGATTTGTCGGTGGGTGTGGCCAAGACCCTGACGCGCGAGCACGGCTGGCGTCCTGACCTCATCGGACGGCTTACCTATATCGTTGGCAACGGAAATCGGATTACCAACGGGGTAGCACTACCGGCGGGCAATCCCGCAGCCCAGGTCCAGTTGGTCGCCCTCAAGCGCCAGGACCCGCTGGCCTTTGTCGGAAGCCTTTCCTATCAAAAGGCCTTCGAGAAGGACCTGATCAAGCAGGGCGATCAGGCCGGCTTTTCCCTGGGGACCATGTTGGCCGCCAGCCCCCAGACCTCGTTGCAGTTCTCGTTCTCCCAGACTTTCGTGCAGAAGCTGGAAATCAACGGCAGCAAGGTTCCGGGTTCGGAGCAGACAATTGGTCTGTTCAACGTGGGCGCGTCCTCCATCCTGGGCAAGAACGTAATGTTCAACACGGTGTTGAGCATGGGGCTGAGCAACGATGCGCCCAAATACGCCATCCAGTTCACGCTGCCGATCCGCTTCAATTATTGAATCCCTGCCTTCGGGCCATCTGAATCACCTACCAGTCCTGCGAGCCCTTTTTTTGTCAGGGGAAAAAGGGACTGGCCCGACTCGCTTTGCCCCCACCCCTTTTACACGCAGGCTGAGATCAGGGAGCCTTGCTCCTTAACCTTTTTCCCCTGTGAAAATCTTTACATCTGCCGGCGCGGTGCTACAAATCAAACCCACTGCTCCTGTAATGCTGTGGTTCGTTTAGGCAGGCAATTGCACTGAGCACTTTCTCTCCAGAGAAGCACCAAGATCGGGAGAAATGTATGATGCTTAGAACCCTTTGTTCGATGGTTGTTCTCGGTGGCGTCATAACCGTGGCGAGGGCCGATCCCGTGGATCTGGGGCCGGTCCAGATGGATGCGGTTACGGCCGCCGGTGCCGACGCCTATAACGCCCATGCCGTTGCGCAGGCAAATGCCACCGGCGAAAACGCGTTTACCGGGACTTTCTCCAACGCGGTCGCCCTCAATGGGCTACTGCCCAAATTGCCAAGCTATGGGGGTGGAAGCCAAGCCGCCGCCATCGCAACCGCCACAGATCCATCCGCGTATATCGAAGCATCTGCCAAGGCGGATTACGGGGCGGCAGGTGAAGCCATTGCGCTCGCAGCCGCCACGGGCACATCCGCTTTTGCCGCGATCTCCGCCGGGGTCGTTAACATTAATGGGCAGGACTATTTGACGGGTTCTCTTGCGGGAGGCGACCCTTCATCCGTGAAGGCGATCACCAGCACCCCAATTGCGCTGAGCACGTCTGGCATAGCCTGGTCGCCGCCGGCGGTGAGGCCAGCCACAAGCGCACCTGCATGGTCTGTGGCATCGACCGAGGTGCCGGGCGGACAGCTTGTGACCTACACGCTCACCACAGGCGATCAGAGCGGCAATACCCCGACCGGCGACAGCGCCACGTTGTCGTTGTCATTTTTCAAGCCACCGCGTTCGCGCATCCCTCCATTTATTCCGATCGGCATATCCGGTGTCATCCCGGTGACAAGTACTGCCCTGCGTGCAATACCCGTGGCAATGTGAGTTCCGCGTTGCGCTTTCCCACTCTGTTCTCGCGGTTCGTACAAGGCTGACGCGGCCCCGGCATTCGGGGCGTACGTGCATTTTTCATGAGCGCGATTCCGAACAACTTTACAGAGCGCCCCCCCCGATGCCCATTCAAAAATAAAATTCAATGAATAATGACAATGCGCCTCCCCTTCCCTAGGCATTGCTGGTCGATCGGCTGGTGGATTTCTAGCGTGTTCTCGCAACTGATCTACTATGGGTAAGGTTTCCTGATAGTGAGTCGCGGAAACTGACGAATCCCAAACAATGCACAGCGTGGCGTCCAAGACTGCCTAAGCAGAACGCGTTGCCTGCACGACTGAGGGACTGCTGGCGCCGGGATTCGCGGCCTTGCGATATTCGACCTCAGGCCGAGCACGGCGTGGGTGAACCGCTTAACCAGCGGCCAAAGCAGCAAAGGAATTTCATGATGTCAGGTCAAGAACATGCCTCACCTGGTAAGCCATTGGGACAGAGCCGCAAGGGCAGTCCGGAAGTCCACTCACCCTGCCCCAGAAAACCGCGCATCAGCCTCGGGCAATGGCGGATACTGCAAGCGGTTGTCGACTACGGAGGCTTCTCCCAGGCCTCCGAAATCCTGCACCTCAGCCAGTCCGCAATCAGTTACTCGCTCGCCAAACTGCAGGAGCAGTTGGGCGTGCCGCTACTGGAAATCGAGGGAAGGAAGGCGCATCTCACGAAAAAGGGGCGCGCTATTCTGGAACGCTCGCGGCAGTTGACCAAGAAGGCCAACGAAATCGAGGCATTCGCCTCCGCTCTGGAGCGGGGCTGGGAGCCCGAAATACGATTGGTAGTGAATTTTGCCTTCCCTTCCAGTTTGCTCATGCAGGCTCTGGGAAAATTCGCGCATACCGGAAACGGCACGACAGTACAACTGCGTGAAGTACCTGATTTCGGCATGGAGGAACTGTTGCGGCAAGGCAGCGCGGACCTGGCGATCAGTGCCCAGGTCCCCAAGGGGTTCCTGGGCGCCCCCTTGATGGAAGTTGAATATGTCGCCGTGACGTCTCCCGATCATCCATTGTTCAGGCGTGGCAAGGAACTCACCATGGCTGACCTGCATGGGATGACGCAGATTGTCATCTGCGATTTCGAAACCCCCGAAAGAAGAAACATCACCGGGCAGTGGATGTCTCAGGGACTGCGATGGAACATGGCCCACTTTGACATGGCCGTGGCAGCAGTGCGGGAAGGCCACGGATTTGCCTGGCTTTTGAAATATCGAATACAGGAGTTGCTTGACCAGTGCGTGCTCGTGCCACTTCCCCTGCGAGGAGGACATGTCCGTAAGGCCACGCTATATCTGATCCATGGGGGATACAGATCGAGTAACCCCGGCCCTGCCGTGAGCCATCTCGTCGAGGTTCTGCAGAGCGTAATCGCGGAAGCAAGACACTAAAGAGGCGTCTTGGCGAAGGCTCGGCAAGCGCCCGTCGAGCACCGGGAAAGATGCCTGTTTGGCCAAGCGCGGGACCTGAACGGGTCTGTTGCACCTGGCTGCATCTGCGGCAGGCACATTGCATGAGTCGATCAATTCAAGACAGATATCGGCATCCTCGCGATAAAGGGAAGCTATCTGACCCGATCATTCCAGCCGGGGGGCTGGATGGATCGAAGTGTCGGAGAAAGGGCACGAACGGAAAGCCAAAATCGATTAACGCCGAATTTCCAGCACGGCCTCCAGACCGCCCTGCTCGCGGTTGGCCAGCGCCACCCTCCAGCCATTCGATTCTGCCAGTTGTCGCACAATCGCCAGTCCCAACCCCGTTCCGCCCGTGGCCTGCGAACGCGACGTTTCCAGGCGATAGAACGGCCTGAACACTTTCTCCAGCTGATCCTCCGGAATCCCCACGCCGGTATCGCGCACGATCACCCGCGCCAGCTTGTCGGTGCATTCCAGAACCAGTTCGGTCGGCGTGCCGCCGCCGTAGCGCTGCGCGTTCTGGATCAGGTTCGACACGATCTGCCGCACTGCCAGGCGGCCGGCCTCGATCATGCACGGCGCCGCGCCCGGCCACGTCAGGTTCGCATCGGCAGCCACCTCTTCCAGCAAGCCTGCAAGGTCGAAGCGCACCCGGTTTTCCGCCTGGGTGGTGCGCGCCAGTTCCAGATAGCCGGTAATCAACTTGTTCATGTCGGCCAGATCGGCCATCGCGCGATCGATGCGCGCCGGACTGGGGGCGTCGCGCAGCATTTCCAGGTTGAGTTGCAGCCGTGTCATGGGCGTACGCAAGTCGTGCGAGATACCTGCCAGCAGGGTGGTGCGGTTGTCCAGCAACGCACGCACTTCGGCCGCCATGGTGTTGAAACGGCGTGCCAGTTCGGCGAGTTCGGCGGGGCCGGTTTCCGGCAAAGGATCGGGCAGCTCGCCCGCTCCGACCTGGCTGGCCGCGCCCGCCGCACGCGCCAGCGGCACGGTGATGCGACGCACCAGGAACACGGCGGTCAGCAGACTGAGAAACGTGCCCAGGGCGATGACCGCGATCGCCGCCAGCGGCGGCTTGACGGCGTAGCGGCGCGGGAAGAATCCGACATGCAGGTCATGGCCGCCCAGCGGAATGTCCAGCCAGGCGGCCGCCGTGCCGGGCACGCCGCGCAGTGCAACATCTTCCCCTACGCGGCGGCTCAGCGCGGCTTCGATCTGGGTACGGAAAGCGAAATGCGGCGCGTCGGTCGTCGCGCCAAGGTTCGCGGTGGTCAGGCGCAGCCCGTGGCGGCGCGCCAGTTCGCGTTCGAACGCCGCGCGCGTCTGCGGCGGCAGCTCCACCCAGGTTTGTGCCGACAGCACGATCAGGCCGGCCAGATCGTCGGCCGAGCGCTCCGCCACCGGCACGATCAGGGTGCGATACACCACCCAGAACGCAGCCGCCTGAAACACGACAAACGCCAGCGCCAGCGTCAGCGCGGTGCGGGCGAACAACGAGCGGGTGAGTCGCTTCACCCCTTGCCCTGCGGCACGAACAGGTAACCCTGCCCGCGCTGGGTTCGGATATAGGCCGGATTCGCCGGATCATCCTCGATCTTCTTGCGCAGGCGATTCACCCGCACGTCGATGCTGCGGTCGAACGGGTCGCGTTCGAAGCCCCGCAACTGGTCCATCAGCCAGTCACGCGACAGCGCACGGTTGGCATGCGTGACGAAAATTTCCAGCAATTCGTATTCCCCGCTGGTCAGCGGAATTTCGGCGGCGTCGCGGCTGAGGGTACGGGCATCGAGATTGACGCTGAACGGGCCGAAATGCACCAGCCGGGCGGTCTCCGGCGCTGCCGGTGCGGCGCCGCCTTGCCTCCGCAGCACCGCGCGGATACGGGCCAGCAGTTCGCGTGGATTGAACGGCTTGGGCAGGTAATCGTCGGCGCCGACCTCGAGGCCGATGATGCGGTCGATGTCCTCGCCCTTGGCCGACAGCATGATGATGGGGGGAAAGCCCGGCTGCGCGCGCAAGCGCCGCGCGATCGACAGGCCGTCCTCGCCCGGCATCATCCAGTCGAGCACCAGCAGGTCCGGCAGGTGGACGGCCAGCAGGCGATCGAGCGAGGCCGCGTCTTCCGCTGTCTGGACGCGATAGCCCTGGCTCGTCAGGTACTCGGCCACCAGCTCGCGGATGCCCGGGTCGTCGTCGGTCACATAAATGCTGTCTTTTTCCATGCGGCAAATATATCAGCAGGGACGGCACGCTATCCGCCGGTTACACACTGTTACAAAATCCCCCTTGCGTGAAACAGTACGCTTACTTTCCTCAACCAGACTGCGAAGCGTGGAAGCGAAACAACGCCACCACGGAAATGGAGACAACGATGACGACACGGCACAACTGGATTTTTGCACTGGCAGGACTGGGACTGGTGATCGCTGCTCCGGTTCAGGCTGCGCCGAATTTCATGGATAACGTGATCATCGTGGCCAAGCGCGACCGCGCCGACGAGGTTCGCCAGGATCAACGCGACTCCCGTCGGGACGAGCGACGCGACGAGCGGCGCGATGCCGGGCGCGACCGCGGCGACGAGCCGCAAGGCTACGGCTACGGCTACGAACGTCGCCAGCAGCAACGATTTGAAGAAGACAACCGCACCCGCGGTCGTCGCTGACCCCTGCGGGGCATCAGCCTGCACTGAATTCACTGTAGCAAGGAGAGTAAGCATGAAAACACGCCTTTTGAACACGACCCTGGTCGCCACCCTGCTTGCCGCCAGCGGCGCCGCGCAGGCCGGCCCCGGCCGTTACGACCCGGATGGCTTCGTCACCCGCGCCCGCGTGATCTCAAGCACGCCGATCTACGACACGGTCAACGAACCGCGCCGTGAATGCTGGACCGAAACTGTCGGCTATGAAACGCGCAGCTACCGCGACGGCAACGGCGGCGGCGCGATTCTCGGCGCCATCGCTGGCGGCCTGCTCGGTTCCACCGTTGGCAAGGGCGACGGCAGGGTCGCCGCCGCCGCCGTGGGCGCGGCCACCGGCGCGGTGGTCGGCGACCGCTGGAATGGCGGCGGCACGCGTTACGAAGAAACGCGCCCGCGTCAGGTCGAGCGCTGCCGCGTCCAAGATGACTACCGTCAGGTGGTCAGCGGCTACGACGTGCGTTACCGCTTCCAGGGACGCGTGTACGCCACCCAGCTGCCGTACAACCCCGGCAAGTGGCTGACCCTCAACGGGAATTTTTCGGTGAACGACGATCCGCGCGACGCGCGTTGGATCGCCCCCGACGACAACCGGGACGATTGACGCACCCGAGCGTCCACCTCAAGGCTGAAAGGAGAATCACCATGTTACGCAAACTGCTATTGGCAACCGCCCTGCTCACCGCGTCCGGCGCCAGCTTCGCCCACGGCGGCGACTATGGCTACGGTCGCGTGGTATCGGTCGAACCGCACTTCGTCATTTCGTTCGGCACGCGCCAACCCGACGGTTTCCGGGTCCTGTACGAATCCGGCGGCACCCGCTACTGGACGCACACGTCGTACTACCCCGGTCCCACCATCGTGCTGCCGCCGCCCTACCGGGTCGAGCGGGTTTATTACCGCGATTACCGACGTGACTGGGATGACCGTGGCTGGAACCACCACCGCGGCGGAGGGGACGGCTGGCGCGACGAGCGCCGGGAACATCGCCGCGAGCACCGCCATCACGACGATGACTGAGCGCCGATCTATGGACCGATCCGCCCCTGAAACGGGACGGACCGGCTAGATTTCCACCCGCGAGCCGAGTTCGATCACCCGGTTCGCAGGCAGGTTGAAATATTCCACCGCACTGCCGGCATTGCGCGACAGCCAGCGGAACAACTGTTCGCGCCATTTTGACAGTCCGCTTCCCACCGTTGGACTTGACACGATGGTTTCGCGGCTCAGGAAATACGAAGTCTGCATCGGCTCGAATGCCAGGCCAAACTGCGGCCCCAGCCCTTCGAGTGCTGCAGGCACGTCGGGGCGGTTCTTGAAACCGAAGGAGAGCGTGATGGCATAGGCTTCGTTGCCCAGCGGCTCGACCCGCATCCGGTCCTCGAATGGCACCCAGGGTTCGGTCTTGATTCTGACGGTGAGAAACACCAGTCGTTCATGCAGCACGCGGTTGTGGTTCAGGTTGTGCAGCAGGGCGTGCGGCACGGTGTGCGCACTGGCGTTGAGAAATACCGCTGTTCCCGGCACGCGCGTCGGCGGGTTCGCCATCAGGCCGGCGAGGAAATCCGTCAGCGGAATGTCCGCCACGCCGACGCGTGCGAGCAGGCTGCGCCGCCCCTGCACCCAGGTCAGCATGACGATGAACACCAGGCCGCCCAGGGCCAGCGGGAACCAGCCGCCTTCGGTGATTTTCAGCAGGCTGGATGAAAAGAACGCCACGTCGACCAGCACGAACACGCCGGTTGCCGCGAGACTGCCTGGCAGACCATACCCCCAGCTGTAATGGATGACAAAAAAGGTGAGGAGGGTCGTCACCAGCATGGTGCCGGTTACGGCAAGGCCATATGCGGCGGCGAGATCGCTCGACTCGCCAAAGCCGGCGACCACCGCCACGACCAGCACGAACAGCAACCAGTTGACGACCGGAATATAAATTTGCCCAAACGCCTTGGACGACGTCTGCACCACCTGCATGCGCGGCAGGTAGCCCAGCTGGATGGCCTGGCGCGTGAGCGAAAACGCGCTGGTGAGCGTGGCCTGGGCGGCGATCACGGTGGCGGCGGTGGCCAGCAGCACCATGGGGTAGAGCGCCCACGCCGGGTAGAGCAGAAAAAAGGGATTGCTCATGGCCTCAGGCGCGCGCGACAACAGCGCGCCCTGCCCCAGGTAATTCAGCACCAGCGCGGGAAACACCAGGCCGTACCAGGCCAGCTGGATCGGCGCGCGGCCGAAATGCCCCATGTCGGCATACAGCGCCTCGGCGCCGGTAAAGGCCAGCAGCACCGCCCCCAGCACGACGAACGACGCAAAGCCGTGCTGGGTGACAAACCACCACGCATGCTCCGGATGCAGCGCGCCCAGCACCTGTGGGTGCTGGGCAATCTGGTACACGCCGCCCGCGGCCAGCGCGACAAACCAAAGCACCGCGATCGGCCCGAACCAGGCGCCCACGCTGGCCGTGCCGTGCTGCTGCATGAAAAACAGCCCGGCGAGCACGCCTATCGCGATCGGTATCACATAGGGCTCGAACACATGGGTGCCGACCGACAGGCCTTCGACCGCCGACAGCACCGAGATCGCAGGTGTCAGCACGGCATCGCCGTAGAACAGCGCCGCGCCCGCCATGCCGGCCAGCGCCACGGTGCGCAGCGCGCGCGGCTGCTTTACCACTGCGTGCCTCGCCAGCGCGAGCAGGGCCATGATGCCGCCTTCGCCATGGTTGTCGGCGCGCAGCACCAGCA
>JAJYXA010000477.1 GCA_021791235.1 Pseudomonadota bacterium | reverse complement strand
GCCATGGAACCGGATGCCGTAGCACACCGCCTGCTCGAATTCGCGGTAATCGTCCAGCGTGAACTGGCCCATCACGGTGACGGCGATCTGGTTGTCCTTCATATTCAGGCTGATCATGGTGCGCTCCTCTGGAATATGATCGAACTATAGCGAATCGGCCTGGGTTGGGGTCGACGCGCGCACCGCCCACACACCGGCCGCCGCCACCGCCGCCATGCCGATCCAGGCCAGCAGCGGCAAGCGTTCGCCGAACAGCAGCACGCCGTAGAGGGCGGAAAACCCGACCGTGGCGTAGGCCAGCGAGCCGACCGTGAGCGTGCGGCCGCGGTGGTAGGCGCGCGTCAACGCCAGTTGCGCCAGCGTGGCGGTGATGCCGATGCCGACGAGCCACGGCCAGTCGGCTGCCTGCGGCCGATGGAACCCGGCCAGCGCCATCCAGGCCGCGCCGCCTGCGGTCGCCAGCAGCGTGAAATAAAACACCACGCGCCATTCCGGCTCGCCCAGCCTGCCCAACTGCTTGACGTTGACGTAGGCCACCGCCGCCAGCATGCCCGACGCCAGCCCGGCCAGCGCCGGCAGCCAGGCCTGGCCCTGCACCTGCGGGCGCAGCAGCAGCACGATGCCGACAAAGCCCAGCAGCACCGCGCCGACGAGGCCCCGCCCGTGGCGTTCGCGCAGCCACCAGGCCGACAGCGCGGCGAGGAACAGCGGCGCGGTGTAGTTGAGGGTGACCGCGGTGGCGAGCGGCAGCCGCGCCAGCGCGTAGAAGAACAGCACCAGCGCGGCGAAGCCCGACAGCCCGCGCCAGAAGTGGGCCCTGAAATGGGGCGTGGCCAGCGGCGCCAGCAGCCGGCGCTGGTGAAGGGCAATCACACCCCAGATCGCGAGCAGGCCGAACGCCGAGCGGTAGAACACCAGTTCGGCGGGAGAAAAGCTGGCGGAGGCGTGCTTCACCAGCACGCTCATCAGCGCGAACAGCGCGGCGGCGACCAGCATCCAGCTCGATTTCATTGGGTGAAGTTGAAAAAAACGGGCGGTATCGGCCGCCCGTTATGAATTTGAAAAAGACTCACTTCAAGTGCGGCTCGATCTCTCGCCGCAGGAAGGCATGGAAGTGCATCATGCCGTCTTCCAGCGGCGACTGGTACGGCCCGGTCTCGCTGACGCCCTGCCGGTACAGCGCGCGCCGCCCCTTGTGCATGCGCTCGCAGATGTCCTCGTCCTCCACCGCGGTCTCGTGATACGCCGCCTGCTCGGCCTCGATGAAGGCGCGCTCGAACAGGGCGATGTCCTCGGGGTAATAGAACTCGACGATATTGCTGCACGACTCCACCCCGGTCGGCACGATCGACGACACCACCAGCACGTGCGGATACCACTCGACCATCAGGCCGGGGTAGTAGGTCAGCCAGATCGAGCCGTGCGCCGGCACCTTGCCCCGGTCGTACGCCAGCACCTGCTCGTGCCATTTCTGGTATACTGGCGAACCTGCTTTGGAAAGCCCGCGGTTCACCCCCACCGTCTGCACCGACCACCAGTCGCCGTATTCCCACTTGAGGTCGTCGCAGGTGACGAAATGGCCGAGGCCGGGGTGATACGGCGCGACGTGGTAGTCCTCCAGATACACCTCGATGAAGGTCTTCCAGTTGCAGGCGTACTGCGTCACCTGCACGCGGTCGAGCATGAAGCCGGAGAAGTCCAGTTCGCGCGCCGCCTGCATGCCGGCCAGGTCGGCCTGCACGTCGCGCGCGCCGGCGAACAGCAGGCCCTGCCAGTTCTGCAGGCCGCTGCGATTGAGATTGAGGCAGGGATTGCCGGGAAACTCCGGCGCGCCCATCAGCCTGCCCTGGCTGTCGTAGGTCCAGCGGTGGATCGGGCAGACGATGTGGTTGGACGGCAGTTTTCCGCGCCCGGTCAGCATCAGCGCCTGGCGATGGCGGCAGACGTTCGACAGCAGCTCGATGCCCGACCCGCTGTTGACCAGCATTTTCGCGCCGTCGAACATTTCCAGCGCGTGGTAGTCGCCCGCCTCGGGCACCATCAACTGGTGGCCGGCATAGCCGGGACCGCGTTCGAACAGGTATTTCAGTTCCAGCGCGTAGATGGCTGGATCGAAGTACCAGGAAACCGGCAACTGAGGCGAAGTTAGCGACAAGGCGCTGGATTCGGCGAGATCGCTCATGGCGTACCCTACTCAAAACCAAGCCCCCTCCAGCAATGACACTGGAGCGGCAAGATGACCCACCGGATTAACGGATGAACCCCCGCAAACAAGCAGGGAAAGCGCGAAATTCTAGCACAGGCAATCATCCCGGATGAGGCGCCTCTGCGCCGAATTTGTTAAAGTAGCGCTCTTTCTCCGCCGGCTTCGATTTCATGGCCAAGTCCCGCGCCGCCACACCCCCCAAAGATTACGAGTCCGCACTGGCCGAACTGGAAGCCATTGTGGCCGAAATGGAATCCGGTCAGCTGCCGCTGGAAGCTTCGCTGACGGCCTACAAGCGGGGCGCCGAGCTGCTGCAGTATTGCCGTCAGCAACTGGCCGATGCGGAGCAACAGGTGAAGATTCTGGAAAACGGCGCCCTGCAGCCCTTCAAAACCGAAAACACCGATGACTGATTTTTCCGCCTGGACGCAAGGCTGCCAGGCGCGCATGGAAAGCGTGCTGGCCGAATGGCTTCCCCCTGCCCATATTGCCCCGCAACGCCTGCACGAGGCGATGCGTTACGCAGTGCTGGGTGGCGGCAAGCGCGTGCGCCCGCTGCTGGCGTTTGCCGCCGGCGAGGTCACGGGTACCGACGCCGATCGCGTGCAGCACGCCGCCGCCGCGGTGGAACTGATCCACGCCTATTCGCTGGTGCACGACGACATGCCGGCGATGGACGACGACGCGCTGCGGCGCGGCAAGCCCACGGTGCACGTGGAATTCGACGAGGCCACCGCGCTCCTGGTAGGCGACGCCCTGCAGAGCCTGGCGTTCGACATCCTCGCGTCGCAGCCGCTCGCCGCCGACGCGGCCACCCAGCTCAACATGGTGCGGCTGCTGGCGCAGGCGGCCGGCTCGCGCGGCATGGCCGGCGGCCAGGCGATCGATCTCGCCAGCGTCGGCAAACCGCTCGACCTGACCGAACTCGAATTCATGCACATCCACAAGACCGGCGCGCTGATCCGCGCCTCGGTGCTGCTGGGCGCGCAGTGCGGCACGCTGACCGCAGCAACGGCCACGGCGCTCGACCATTACGCCAAATGCATCGGCCTCGCGTTCCAAGTGGTCGACGACGTGCTCGACGCCGAAGCGCCCACCGCCACGCTGGGCAAGACTGCCGGCAAGGATGCCGCCAACAACAAGCCGACCTACGTCAGCCTGCTCGGCGCGGCGCGCGCGCGCGAACTGGCGCAGGAACTGCGCGCCGACGCCCACGCCGCGCTGGACAAGCTGGGCGCGCCCGCCGCACGGCTGCGCCAGCTGGCCGACTTCGTGGTCGAACGGACGTTCTGACATGACCACGCCGCTGCTCGACTTCATCCATACTCCCGCCGACCTGCGCGCCCTGCCGCCCGCCGACCTGCCGAAGCTGGCGGCCGAACTGCGCGCGTTCCTGGTGGATTCCGTCGCCCATACCGGCGGCCATCTGGCCTCGAATCTGGGCGCGGTGGAACTGACCCTGGCGCTGCACTATGTGTTCGACACCCCGCGCGACCGCATCGTGTGGGACGTCGGCCACCAGAGTTACGCCCACAAAATTCTCACCGGCCGTCGCGACGCGATGGCCGGTTTGCGCCAGGCGGGCGGCATCGCCGGCTTCCCGCGCCGCGCCGAGAGCGAATACGACGCCTTCGGCACTGGTCATTCCAGCACCTCGATCTCGGCCGCGCTCGGCATGGCCGAGGCGTTTCACCAACTGGGGTCCGGCCAGCGCGCGGTGGCGGTCATCGGCGACGGCGCGATGACCGCCGGCATGGCCTTCGAGGCGCTCAACAACGCCGGCACTACCGAGCTGCCCTTGCTGGTGGTGCTGAACGACAACGACATGTCGATTTCGCCCAACGTCGGCGCCTTGAACAACTACCTGGCGCGGCTGATGTCGGGCAGGTTCTACGCGGCCGCCCGCCGCGCCGGCGAGAAGGTGCTGTCCGCGGTGCCGCCGATCAAGGAACTGGCCAAGCGCGCCGAGGAGCACATGAAGGGCATGGTGACGCCGGGCACGCTGTTCGAGGAATTCGGCTTCAACTACATCGGCCCGATCGACGGCCACGACCTGGACGTACTGCTGGAAACCCTGTCCAACATCAGGCAGTTGAGCGGCCCGCAGTTCCTTCATGTGGTCACCAAGAAAGGCAAGGGCTACGCGCCCGCCGAAGCCAATCCCTGCCTGTACCACGGCGTGTCGCGTTTCGACCCCGCCGCAGGCGTCGCCGAAAAATCCGGCGGCAAGCCCACTTACACCCGGGTGTTCGGCGACTGGCTGTGCGACATGGCTGCCGCCGATACGCGGCTGGTCGGCATCACCCCGGCGATGCGCGAAGGTTCCGGCCTGGTGCGCTTCTCGCAGGACTATCCCAAGCGCTATTTCGACGTCGGCATCGCCGAGCAGCACGCGCTGACCTTTGCCGCCGGGCTGGCCTGCGAGGGCATGAAACCGGTGGTGGCGATCTATTCGACCTTCCTCCAGCGCGCCTACGACCAGCTGATCCACGACGTCGCCCTGCAAAACCTGCCGGTGATGCTGGCGATCGACCGCGCCGGGCTGGTCGGCGCCGACGGCCCCACCCACGCGGGCAGTTTCGACCTCTCCTTCCTGCGCTGCGTGCCCAACCTGCTGATCGCCGCGCCGTCGGACGAGAACGAGTGCCGGCGCCTGCTCACTACCGCCTTCCTGCACGACGGCCCCTCGTCGGTGCGCTACCCGCGCGGCAGCGGCGCCGGCGTCGCGATCGATTCAGTCCTCGATCCGGTCGAAATCGGCAAGGGCGTGCTGCGCCGCAGCGGCCGCGACGTGGCGCTGATTGCCTTCGGCAGCCTGGTCGCACCCGCGCTTGCCGTCGCCGAGGCGCTCGACGCCAGCGTGGCCGACATGCGTTTCGTGAAGCCGTTGGATATCGAACTGCTGCGCGAACTGGCGCAAGACCATCGCCTGCTGGTCACGCTGGAGGAAAACACGGTGGCGGGCGGCGCCGGCGCCGGGGTGGCCGAAGCGCTGGCCGAACTCGGCATGCCGGTGCCGGTCCTGCACCTGGGCCTGCCCGATACCTTCATCGAACATGGCGACGCGGCGAAGATGCTGGCGGATTGCGGGCTGGACGCGGCGGGAATCGAGGCGGCCGTGCGCCGGCGGATAATCTCATTATCCCACCAGCGGGGACTCCGACTTTCAGCGGGCTAAAGCCCGCGAAAGATCGTATGCCTGAGTAGTTTACTCAACTATTCCGGCAGTTTATACTGAGTCTAAACTGCACTCATCACAGGAGCCTGCCATGAACCAGATTTGCGACAATGCCGTTTGCATGCCCGACGTGCAAAGTTCGGCCGACACGCGGCAAATCGCCATCAACAAGGTCGGCATCAAGAGCATCCGCCACCCGGTTCGCGTGGCGGACAAGAGCGATGGCGTCCAGCACACCGTCGCCAACTTCAACATGTACGTGTACCTGCCGCATAATTTCAAGGGCACGCACATGTCGCGCTTCCTCGAAATCCTCAACACGCGAGAACGCGAGATTTCGGTCGAGAACTTCGAAGACATGCTGCGCCAGATGGTAAAACGCTTGGAAGCCGAATCGGGCTACATCGAAATGACCTTCCCCTACTTCGTCAACAAGTCCGCGCCCGTTTCCGGCGTGCAGAGCCTGATGGATTACGAAGTCACCTTCATCGGTTCCATCGAAAACGGCCAGTACACCCACACCACCAAGGTGCTGGTGCCGGTGACCAGCCTGTGTCCGTGCTCGAAGAAAATCTCCGACTATGGCGCGCACAACCAGCGCTCTCACGTCACCGTCACCGCGAAGACCAACGGCTTCCTGTGGATCGAGGACTTGGTGCGCAAGGTCGAGGACCAGGCCTCGTGCGAGCTCTTCGGCCTGCTGAAGCGGCCGGACGAAAAGTGGGTCACCGAGCGCGCCTACGACAATCCGAAATTCGTCGAAGACATCGTGCGCGACGTCGCCGCCGCGATGAACGCGGAGCCGCTGATCGATGCGTATGTGGTGGAGGCCGAGAACTTCGAATCCATCCACAATCACAGCGCGTATGCGCTGATCGAGCGCGACAAGCGCAAGCCGGCCTGACCCAGAAACAAGGTCTGCATTGGCAGGCCTTGTTTGCATTGAGCGCGGTGAATCAGTAGCGCTGCGTCAGCGTCATCGTCTGCCCGTCGCGCTTCATTTCCATCCGGTTCAGGAAACTCATGCCGAGGAGCGGCACGTTCAAGCCCGTCTCCACCACCAGGCCCTCGACCTGGTTGACGCTGATGCTCCCCACCTTGACGGTGTTGAAAGTGACGCGCCAGGCCGGCACCACACCGGCCGCCGTGCTTACGCCCGCAGCCTGGCCTGCCCTGTAATCGAGCCCGATGCGTTTGGCCTCGGCCGCACTGATGGCGATCGACGTCGCGCCCGTATCGACCAGAAAGGTCATCGGATAGCCGTTGAGCGAACCCGCCGCGGCGAAATGGCCGCGCGCGTCGGCGGTGAGCGAAACGCTCTGGCGCTCGCCCGTTGCCGCCCCGCCGGCGAACGACTGTCCCATGCCCAGGGTGCGGCGTTTGCCGTCGACGTCGAAGCTGGCGCTGTCCGAGTCCGCAGCCAGCAGCTTCACCCCGCCCATCCTCTGCCCCACGCTCAGCGTGCGCGGCTTGCCGCCGTCGATGCTGACGATGGCCTTGTCCCTGAAAAGGCCCACCACCGACACGCTGGTCGCCCAGGCGGACGTGCAGACGAACGCGCCGGCAGCTAAGATGAGCGGGATTGATTTTCGGGAAAGCGCCATCATGCATCCTGTTCTGATTTTTCGTCATTCCCCCACCGAAGGGCCGGGGTATTTCACCACGTTTCTGGATCGCCACGATATTCCCTGGCAACTGGTGCGCATCGACGCCGGCGACGCCGTGCCCGATACCCTTAACGGCGTTTCCGGCCTCTGCTTGATGGGCGGGCCGATGAGCGTGAACGACGACCTGCCCTGGATTCCAGCCGAACTGGCCCTGATCCGCGAAGCCGTCGCGTCCGACATCCCGGTGATCGGCCACTGCCTGGGCGGCCAGTTGATGGCCAAGGCGCTGGGCGGCTCGGTCGGCGCCAACCCGGTCAAGGAGATCGGCTGGGGCGACGTCCGCATCACCGACGCCGACGCCGCCCGCCCCTGGCTGGGCGACGCGACGCACCCGATGCCGGCCTTCCACTGGCATGGCGAAACCTTCACCCTGCCGCCGGGCGCCACGCGCATCCTCGAAAGCGCCTTCTGCGCCAACCAGGCCTATGTGCTGAACGACCGCCACATCGGCATGCAGTGCCACGTCGAAATGACGCCCGAGCTCATCGCCAGCTGGTGCGACAACGGCGCCGCCGAGATTGCCGCCAGCGACAGCCCCGGCGTGCAGTCGGTTGCGGCCATTCAATCGGACCTGACCGCCCGCACCGTCCAACTGCACCAATTGGCGGACAAAATTTATTCCCGCTGGATTCAAGGGCTTAGAAAATAATCGCACGGCCCGCCCCGGAAAGACGCTGGACAGCCGCATCGCGCGGCGTAGGATAGGCACCGGATTCACGTCCAGTTTCAAAAGCAATATCAGACAACGGAGGCTTTATGCAAAACGTCGATTACGCCAACTTCGATTTCGGCGAACGCCTGAACGGTTTCATTCAGGAGGTCATGAATTACGGGGGCGCGCCCCGCACCGAAGCCGATCTCACCGAAGGCCAGAAAGTCTTCGTGCGCGCGGTCAAGCGCGAAATGGTCAAGTATGCCGACCCCAACCGCCAGGGCTATCCGCACAACCTGCTGGAGCAGATGGAATCCTTCACCCGCACCATCGGCGATTTGCACAACTCCTACTTCGATTCGGGCATGCGCAAGGTCAGCGACTGTCTCTACAACCGCTGGAAAATGCTTTACGAAGAGACCAAGAAGCTGGCCGCGGCCGGTGCCGACACCAAACCCGCCTGGGTCGACGTGATCAAGACCGAGCAGACCGACATGCCCGCCTTCTTTGACGCGTAAGCAATTGTTCCCAAACAAAAAAGCCCGGAAATCCGGGCTTTTTGCTTTCTCAGATGAATATCAAACCCGCTTATCCTCAAATAAAAATAAAGGATTATTCAGGCGCCAGGCCCGGTGCTATTCTGCCCAGACTTTAATACCCCCATCAAGTCTGAGGAGACAGCATGTCCAAACTGGTACGCCCCCACGGTGGCGGTGAACTCAAGCCCCTGCTGCTGACGGGCGCCGCCCTCGCCGCCGAAAAAGCCCGCGCCGCCTCGCTGCCCAAGGTCAGGATGAGTTCGCGCGAAACCGGCGACCTCATCATGATGGGTATCGGCGGCTTCACCCCGCTGGACGGCTTCATGACCCATGCCGACTGGCAGGGCGTGTGCGACGGTATGAAGATGGCCAACGGCCTGTTCTGGCCCATCCCCATCACCCTCTCCACCGATGACGAATCCGTCAAGGCCGGCGACGACATCGCCCTCACCGACGGCGAGACCGGCGCCATCATGGGCACCATGAAAATCACCGAGAAGTACGCCATCGACAAGGCCCACGAGTGCATGCAGGTCTACAAGACCACCGACCTCGAGCACCCCGGCGTCAAGATGGTCATGGCGCAGGGCAAATACAACCTGGCCGGCCCGGT
>JAJYXA010000281.1 GCA_021791235.1 Pseudomonadota bacterium | reverse complement strand
CACGAAATCGCGCGGCGTGCGCAGCGGTCGTCCGGTGGCGCGGCGATACACCACATCCAGTACGCCGCTGTGGCTCACCGCCGCGATCGTCTGCCCGCCGTGGTGCCGCACCAGCCAGGCTATGCCCTCGGCGACGCGCCCGGCGAAGCCGCGCAGCGATTCGCCCGTCCCGAAATCGTAATCGAGGTCGCGCGCCACATAGTGCGCATACGCTTCCGGGCAACGCTCTGCGCCCTGCGCGGCGGTGATGCCCTGGAAGATGCCGTAATGCCGCTCGCGCAATTGCGGCAGCAGCTTCACCTGATGATCTTCGCGCTGCGCCAGCGCCTGCGCCGTCTCCAGCGCCCGCAGCAGGTCGCTGCTGTAGATCGCATGGAAGCGGTGATGCGCCGCATTGAACGCCATCGCCAGCGCCTGCGCCCGTCCCGTCGCGTTGAGCGGAATGTCGGTATGGCCCTGGATGCGCCTCTCCACATTCCAGTCGGTTTCGCCGTGACGGATGATGCAGACGCGGGTGCCGCCGGGTTTCGGGACGGGATGCATATCAATTGCGTGGAAACTGATCTATACCAAGTTCAAATCTGACATGAAAATCAGGGATGACGTCCGTTTTTGCATGTAAAAAAAACACATGAACCCCCAGCCGGCTCACGCCGGGGCGCGTCAACTTGACATACTCTTTTATAAATGGATATATTTATCCGCATATGTGGAACGTATCGCCACGTTCGCATAGACTCAACAAGTCATCAATCACGGGAGACGTGTATGGAAGCGACAACCTACAACTATAAGGTCGTCCGCCAGTTCGCCATCATGACGGTGGTGTGGGGGATCGTCGGAATGCTGGTCGGGGTGATCCTGGCCGCGCAGCTGATCTGGCCGGACCTGAGCTTCGGCATCGAATGGCTTTCCTACGGGCGCCTGCGACCGCTGCACACCAACGCGGTGATCTTCGCCTTCGGCGGCTCGGCGATGTTCGCGGTGTCCTACTACATCGTGCAGCGCACCTGCCAGGTGCGGCTGTGGGCCGAGAAGCTGGCGGCGTTCACCTTCTGGGGCTGGATGGCGGTGATCGTGCTGGCTGCGGTGACGCTGCCGCTGGGCCTCACCAGTTCCAAGGAATACGCCGAGCTGGAATGGCCGATCGACCTGCTGATCACGGTGGTGTGGGTGTCCTACGCGCTGGTGTTCTTCGGCACCATCGTCAAGCGCAAGACCCGGCACATCTACGTCTCCAACTGGTTCTTCGGCGCCTACATCCTGGTGATCGCGCTGCTGCACCTGGTCAACAGCGCCGAATTGCCGGTGACGCTGACCAAGTCCTACTCCGCCTACGCCGGGGTGCAGGACGCGATGGTGCAGTGGTGGTACGGCCATAACGCAGTGGGCTTCTTCCTCACCACCGCCTTCCTCGGCATGATGTACTACTTCATTCCCAAGCAGGCCGGCCGCCCGATCTATTCCTATCGCCTGTCGGTCGTCCACTTCTGGTCGCTCAACTTCATCTACATGTGGGCCGGCCCGCACCACCTGCAATACACCGCGCTGCCCGACTGGGCGCAGTCGCTGGGCATGGTGTTTTCCCTGATGCTGCTGGCCCCGAGCTGGGGCGGCATGATGAACGGCATCATGACCCTGTCCGGCGCGTGGCACAAACTGCGCACCGACCCCATCCTCAAGTTCATGGTGACCGCGCTGTCGTTCTACGGCATGTCGACCTTCGAAGGCCCGATGATGTCGATCAAGACGGTGAACGCACTCTCCCACTACACCGAATGGACCATCGGCCACGTGCACTCCGGCGCGCTCGGCTGGGTGGCGATGATCACCATCGGCTCCATGTACTACCTGATCCCGCGCCTGTTCGGCCGCGAATCGATGTTCAGCACCAGGCTCATCGAGTGGCATTTCTGGCTCTCCACCATCGGCGTGGTGCTGTACATCGCCTCGATGTGGATCGCCGGGGTGGCGCAGGGCCTGATGTGGCGCGCGGCGAACGCCGACGGCACGCTGACCTACAGCTTCGCCCAGGTGCTCAACACCATGTATCCCTTCTACGGCATTCGCCTCGCCGGCGGCGCGCTGTTCTTCAGCGGCATGCTGATGATGGCCTGGAACGTCTGGCAGACCGTGCGTGCCGGCCGCGTCGTGAACGACGCTCCGATCCCGCAAGCCGTCCACGCCTAAGGAGACCGAACATGATTTCGCATGAAACCATCGAAAAGAACCTCGGTCTGCTGATCGTGCTGACCATCCTCCTCGTCAGCGTCGGCGGCCTGGTGCAGATCGTACCGCTGTTCTTCCAGACCTCGACGACCACGGCGGTGGCGGGCCTCAAGCCCTACACGGCGCTGCAGCTGTCGGGACGCGACATCTACATCCGCGAAGGCTGCGTCGGCTGCCACTCGCAGATGGTGCGTCCGTTCCGCGCCGAGACCGAACGCTACGGCCACTACTCGGTGGCCGGCGAATACGTGTACGACCGCCCCTTCCTGTGGGGGTCCAAGCGCACCGGGCCCGACCTGCAGCGCGTCGGCGGACGCTATTCCGACGCCTGGCACGTGGCGCACCTGATGAACCCGCGCGACGTGGTCCCGGAATCGAACATGCCCGCCTACCCCTGGCTCGACCGTCCGCTGAAAGACGCCGCCATCCAGAAAAAGATGCGCACGCTGAACCTGGTCGGCCACGGTTACTCCGAGCAGGAGATCGCCGGCGCGCCGGCTGAGCTGGAAGGCAAGACCGAACTCGACGCGCTGATCGCCTACCTGCAGGTGCTGGGCACCCACGCGCCCAGGAACTGAGCATGGACAGCGGAACCCTCAGCGGCATCGTCACGGCGGTTTTCATCGCGGTGTTCATCGGCATCGTCTGGTGGGCCTACAGCAAGGGCAACAAGCAGCGGTTCGACGACGCCGGCCGCCTGCCCTTCGACGAAGACGACAAGTCCGCCCAACAAGGAGACAAGCAATGAGTGATTTCACACACGGCTTCTGGCCGATCTACATCAGCGTTCTCACCCTGCTGAGCATCGCCGGCACCTGGGTGTTTCTCAAGTTGCAGACCACCCGGAAGCTCGCCCCCGGCGAGAAAGCCGAGCTGATGGAGCACACCTGGGACGGCGACCTGCAGGATCTCAACAATCCGCTGCCGCGCTGGTGGCTGGGACTGTTCTACGGCACGATGGTGTTTGCGCTGGCGTATCTGGCGCTGTGGCCGGGATTGGGCAACTTCGCCGGCGTGCTGGGCTGGACCTCCACGGGGGAATACGAAGCCGAGGTGAAGGCCGCCGAAGCCAGATTCCAGCCGGTGTACGCCAGGTTCATGCAGCAGGACATCGCCACCGTCGCCGCCGATCCGGACGCGCGCGCCATCGGCAGGAACCTGTTCCTGACCTACTGCTCGCAATGCCACGGCTCGGATGCGGCGGGCGCCAAGGGCTTCCCCAACCTGACCGACGATGACTGGCTGTACGGCGGCGACCCCGACACCATCAAGGCCACCATCACCGACGGCCGCGCCGGCGTGATGCCGGCACTGGGTGAGGCCCTCGGCGCGCAGGGTACGAAGGAAGTGGCGAACTACGTGCTGTCGCTGTCGGGCCGCCAGCACGACGCCGCGCTGGCCGCCGCAGGCCGGCCGAAGTTCGGGGCAAATTGCGCCGCCTGCCACATGCCCGACGGCACCGGCATGCAGGCGATGGGCGCGCCCAACCTCACCGACAAGGTGTGGCTGTATGGCGGGTCCGAAGCGGCGATCATCGAGAGCATCACCAAGGGCCGCAACGGCGTGATGCCCGCCATGGCGCAGACGCTCGGCACCACGTCCAACAAGGACGCCAAGCTGCACCTGCTGACGGCCTACGTCTACGGCCTGTCGCAGAAGCAGTGAGCAAAGGGGCCGCCGGCGCTCGCCCGGCGGCCCTTCCACGGAACACGCAGTGACAGACGACAAACAGCTCGCCTCCGCCGACGCCCCGATCGAGCAGCAGCTCTACGCGATCCGGGAAAAGATCCAGCCGCGTGCGGTGCATGGGGTGTTCGCCAACTGGCGCATCGCGCTGGTGCTGCTCACCCAGGTCGTGTACTACGGCCTGCCCTGGCTGCAGTGGGACAACCGCCAGGCGGTGCTGTTCGATCTCGCCGCGCGCAAGTTCTACATCTTCGGGCTGGTGTTCTGGCCGCAGGATTTCGTTTATCTGACCGGCCTGCTGATCCTGTCGGCGCTGGCGCTGTTCCTCTTCACCGCCGTCGCCGGCCGCTTGTGGTGCGGCTATGCCTGCCCGCAGACCGTCTACACCGAAATCTTCATGTGGGCGGAAAACTGGCTGGAAGGCGACCACATCGCGCGCAAGCGGCTCGACCGGTCGCCGTGGAACGCCAACAAGCTGAAAAAGCGCGGGCTGAAGCATGTGGCGTGGTTTGCGATCGCGCTGTGGACCGGCTTCACCTTCGTCGGCTACTTCACCCCGATCCAGACGCTCGCAGCCGAAGTGGCGAGCATGCGCCTCGGCCCATGGGAAAGCTTCTGGATCCTGTTCTACGGTTTTGCCACCTGGGGCAATGCCGGCTTCATGCGCGAGCAGGTGTGCAAGTACATGTGCCCCTACGCGCGCTTCCAGAGCGTGATGTTCGATTCCGACACGCTGACCGTGACCTACGACAGCTCCATCGGCGAACCGCGCGGGCCGCGCAGCAAGAAGACCGACCGCAAGGCCGCCGGCCTCGGCGCCTGCGTCGATTGCGGCGTCTGCGTGCAGGTCTGCCCCACCGGCATCGACATCCGCAACGGCCTGCAATACGAGTGCATCGGCTGCGCCGCCTGCATCGACGCCTGCGACCAGATCATGGACAAGATGGGCTACCCGCGCGGCCTGATCCGCTACACCACGGAAAACGTGGTGAAAGGCAAATACCCCGACAGCGGCATCGCCAGGCACATCCTGCGCCCGCGCACCCTCATCTACGCCGTGCTGCTGGCGCTGATCTCCGGCGCGTTCGTGTACAGCCTGGCCACCCGCGTGCCGCTGCGCGTCGACGTGGTGCGCGACCGCGTGGCGCTGTCGAAGGAAACCGACGAGGGCATGATCGAAAACGTCTATCGCCTGCAGCTCATCAACAAGGACGGCCAGCCGCACCGCTATGCGATTCGCGCGCAGGGCATAGAAGGCCTGCAGGTCGCGACGGCCGCCCACGAGATTGCAGCCGGACCGCTGCAGACCATCGACATCCCCGTGAGCCTGATCGCCGACCCGGCCGAACTGAAGGGCCGCTCGATCGAGGTGACGTTCACGGTACAAGCCACCGACGATCCGCGCATCAAGGCAGACGTCGCCACCCGATTCTTCAACCGGTGACCGCCATCATGAATACCGCAGCGCAGCCCAAGCCCTGGTATCGCGAACCCTGGCCGTGGTTTCTCATCAGCCTGCCCGCCACGGCAGTCATCGCCGGAATCGCCACCGTATGGATCGCGGCCACCAGCGCCGACGGTCTGGTGGTCGGCGATTATTACAAGGCGGGCCTCGCCGTCAACCAGACGCTGGCGCGCGACGACGCCGCGCGCGCGCTGGCGCTGACCGCCACCCTGAAGAACGAAGCGGATAGGCTGACGCTGGCATTGGGCGGGCACCTAGAGACGTATCCCGCGCACCTGACGCTCACCCTGGCGCACCCCACCCGCCAGGGCATGGACCGGACGCTCACACTCGATCACGCCGGTGACGGACACTATCGCGTCGCGCTGCCCGTGCTGCCGAGCGGAAAATGGCATGCCCAGTTGACCGATAGCGCGTCCCGCTGGCGTCTGTCCGGCGCGCTGCACACCCCATTCAGCCAGCCCGTCGTGCTCACGCACGGGCACTGAATCCACCGTTCAATTACAGGGAGACTGAAATGGACGTCGTACTCGATCTGCTGTTTACCAGCCCGATTGGCCTGTTGAGCCTGTTCACCATCCTCTTCATCATCGGCATGGGATTTTTCCTGTCGGCCTGGTTCAAGCGCAAGATGAACAATCCGGAAGAATAATCCCGGGAACAGCGGAGGAGCACGCCATGATGCAGCGCCTGATCCACATTCTGTGGCCGTCCTTCCTCGTTGCCGGGGTGGCCGACATCATCTTCACCACCCTGTTCGACCCGCTGGAGATCCTGTATCGCGGCGAGCCGCTGATCGAGCAGCGCATCGCCGCCTACACCATCGGCTTTTTCGTGTTCTGGCTGCTGGGCATTACGTCCAGCGCCCTGACCTGCTACTTCCAGCGCAGCGCCGACGAAATCAACCGCTGCCCGCTGCCCCCGCGCAAACGGCCGGAGGGCTGTCCCAAGCGCGGCGATGATGGTGACGCCTGCTGTGATTGACGCTAAGCTGTGCGCGAATAACGCGGCTTTTCGCTGGTGGCTTCCTTCAGGTAGCGGTCGAAGCACATGCCGATGTTGCGCAGGAACAGGCGGCCGCCGGGGGTGACGCTGATCCTGTCCGGCGCGATGTCGACCAGCCCGTCGTCGGCCAGAGGACGCAGGTCTGCCAGCGCGTCGGCGAAATAATCGGCAAACGCGATGTCCCATTCCTTGCCGAAGGCAGCGAAGTCGAGTTCCAGGTCGCACATCACGCGGGTGATCGCGTCGCGGCGGACCTGGTCGTCGCGGGTGAGTTTCAACCCGCGCTCGACGGCGAAACCGGTGGCGGCGACGCGCGCCTCGTAGCGCTTGAGGTTCTTCTCGTTCTGCATGTAGACGTCGGCCGTCTGGCTGATGCTGGACGCGCCGAAGGCGAGGATGTCGCAGTCCTTGTGCGTGGTATAGCCCTGGAAGTTGCGCCACAGCGTCTTGTTCTGCTGCGCGCGCACCAGCTCGTCGTCGGGACGCGCGAAGTGGTCGAGACCGATGTTGACGTAGCCCGCCGCCCCCAGCATTTCGTTCACCGCCTGTTGCAGGCCCAGGCGCGTCGTCGCATCCGGCAGGTCGGCCTCGCGGATCAGGTTCTGGTGTTTTTTCAGCCACGGCACGTGGGCGTAGGCAAACACCGCCAGGCGATCGGGCGCCCACACCGAAATCCGCTCCAGGGTGCGGCGGAAGCTTTCGACCGTCTGCTTCGGCAAGCCGACGATCAGGTCCAGGTTGATGCTGGAAAAGCCCAGTTCGCGCGACCAGTCGAGCACCTGCCGGATCAGGAATTCGGACTGGATGCGGTTGACCGCCTGCTGCACGTCCGGGTCCATGTCCTGCACGCCGAACGACAGGCGGTTGAAGCCGGATTCGCGCAATGCGGCCAGATGCTGATACGTCAGTTCGCGCGGATCGACTTCGCAGCTGACCTCGGCATCGGGCGCCAGGGTGAAATGGCGCCGCATCGTCGCCATCAGGCGACGGATGTCGTCGGGATTCAGATAGGTGGGCGTGCCGCCGCCCCAGTGCAGTTGGCGCACCACCCGTGCCGGATCGACGAGCCGCGCGGTACGCGCCATTTCCTGGTCGAGGGTGGCCAGATAGGGCTGGGTCTTGCCGTAGTCGCGCGTCGCCACCATGTTGCAGCCGCAGTAATAGCAGAGCGAATCGCAGAACGGGATATGGGCATACAGCGACAGCCCGCGATCCGGCGCCGGCGCCGCCAGCGCCTCGACCCAGTCCGCCTCGCCGAAGCCGGTGCGGAAATACGGCGCGGTGGGATACGAGGTGTAGCGGGGGCCGGGCACGCTGTATTTCCGGAGCAGTTCCAGAGGGTTCGTCGTCATTCCGGCACTCTTTCAACAGATATTTTTGTCTTTATTATCACAAACCAAAGCTGAAATCCAGTGCGTCGCCGGCCCATGCGTCCCCGCGGTTTTGCGGTAAAGTTCATGAACGACAAACCATTAACCGGTGTCCGAAACCTTATGCCGCCCACCCCGCTGCTGAATCTCGTTCGTTTCCTGCTGCTCGCGCTGCTGCTCGGCAGCGCAATTGCACGCGCCGACGAAGCCGCGGACCTGGCGCAAAAAGTCTACGATCGCCCCAACGGCCGCGACCTCACCACGCTGGGCCGCATGGTGCTGACCGAAAAGGGCCGCGCGCCGCGCATCCGCGAAATCGTCACCTACCGCCTCGACCAATCCGGCGGCGAAACCGCCAACCTGATCCGCTTCCTCGACCCCGAGGACATCGCGGGAACCGGCCTGCTCAGCATCGACAAGGCCGACGGCAGCACCGACCAGTGGCTGTACCTGCCCGCGCTCGACCGCGTGCGGCGCATTTCCAGCGACCGCAAGGGCGGCCGCTTCGTCGGCTCCGATCTGTATTTCGAGGACCTGCAGGAACGCAAGCCGTCGAAGGACCGCCACCGCCTGCTTGGCAGGCAGGCCGAAAACGGCATCCTGTGCGAGGTGCTCGAAAGCGTGCCGACAGACCCCAGGGATTCGGTCTACCGCAAGCGCATCAGCTGGATCGACCCCACCACGGCCATTCCGCAGCGGGTGGACTATTTCGAGAAGGACGCCAACGCGCCCGGCAAACGCTGGCTGCTGCGCAGCAAGAAGCGCAATCAGGGCTACTGGACGCTGACCGACAGCCGCATGATCGATCTGGCCAGCGGCCACGAAACCCGTCTGGTGGTCGACGCCGCGCTGTACGACCAGAAACTGCCCGCCAAACTGTTCACCTCGCAAGCCCTGGCCGACGAAAGCCTGGAATCGGAGTATCGCCCATGAAAAAGCTGTTGCTGTCGCTGAGCCTGTCGCTCGCCGCCCTGCCCGTTCACGCCGCCGCCGACCTGCCGCCGCCGCGCGTTGTCGCCCAGGAGGCGCCGGACGACCTGCCGCCGCCGCGCACCACCACCCGCAAGCCGCGCACGACGCCCGCCGAAGCCCCCCCCCGCCGCG
>JAJYXA010000327.1:7895-8871 GCA_021791235.1 Pseudomonadota bacterium | reverse complement strand
CGAGCGCTCGGCCTGCATGCGTCGGGCCTTTACCGACTGCGGGGTTTCAAGCGCGAAAGTGCCCTGGTCCGCTTCGGACACCAGGGCGTACACCCTCGCGGTGCGGCGGCGGCTTTCCGAAATGGACATGGCTGCGATCGCCAGCAGCGAGAGCAGCAAGGGAGCGTTCAGGCCAAGAGATGCCGCCGGCAAATGGACAGCCGGTGAGCCCGCCAGTCCATGGCCGAGAATCGGGATCGGGAACGGCGAAAAAAGCAACAGACACCCGATGAGAGATGCGAAAAACGCAAAAATAAACCTGCCCGTGGACAGGGACGCGAAGATCCCAAGCGCCAAAATAGCCAGCGCCACGGCCGTCCCGGACGACAAGACGATCGCTGGTATCGTCAAAACCGCTCCCAGTCCGCTCGCGCCCGCGAGCACAATCGCAATCGCTCCGGCAACCCCGCCGCCGCCCTTTACGAGCCAGGCGTACGCAACCGCCACAACGGCGGTGATCAGCATGGCAAGCGGGCTCAGCGCCGCCGGCGTGATAAACCCGAGCACGCTCAAAGCGACGATCAGCGGAACAACCATCCACTGCGCGAAGCGCCGCGCCGGGCTTTCCGAACCGGTGACGGCCTCAAGCGGCGTAAGCCTGCCGCTCACCGCGTATCCGCTCGACGTCTGGAGCATCCAGCCATGCTCGTTCTTAAGGTCATCTGGCGCTTCCTTCGGGACGTCGTTACGACCGGTGATATCCCGCGCTTCGGCGCGCGCGGTTTTAATGTCTTCACGCAGGCCCGTTAAATAACCGAAGCTTTCCTTGGCCGCGGTCAGGATTCCGCGCGGGATGGATTTGAGAGCGTTGGTGTCGATATTAATTGGCGCGTTCATTTTCGTACTTCCCCTTTCAATTCGGTCTTACAGGCTTCATCGGGGCGGTGGGCGGCGCGAGCGGCGCGAGCGGCACGTGGTACCTTGCCAGCAACTGCCG
>JAJYXA010000327.1:0-7885 GCA_021791235.1 Pseudomonadota bacterium | reverse complement strand
AGGCGTACGCCGAGCGCTCGCACGTGTGCTGCATGGCCGCAAACATTGTCATGTTTGCGTACTGCTGGAGATCCGACATGGGCTCGTGAAGCACCTGGCGCGCGAGGAAACCACACCCGCCGTAGTACGGGCTCGGGCCGTACGGTGTGCTGATCGAATAGTAGAGATCGTGCGCGGTGGTCAGCTCCTGGCGCTGCGTCGGCGTAAGCGCGGCGATCGCGTCTTTGGTTGCCTTCACTGCGGCATTGTATTCGGCGAGCTTCTTCAAATAGTCCGTGTAGCTCTTGTGGTACTGAGCTACGGCCTTATCGTACGCGGCCACTTGCGCTTCATACGCCTTGTGCCGCGCGTGCCACGCCTCCACGCCCAGAATGCCGGCGCGCACGGTCATCAGCGCAAGCAGCGGCGCTAGCGACGCGACAGCAACAGCCAGCCCGAGCCTGTGCAGGCGGCGGAACAAACGCTGGCGGACAAGCTCGCGCTCGACGCGCTTTACCTGCCCATCGTGGTCGATGTTGAGCGGAATCAACCGATCGCGGACGTCGTCGTACGTAAGCGGGTCGGTGCCGGGGAACAACTTCAGTCCTATGGTGCGGTAAACCTTCGTTCGCGAGGACAAAACGCTTTCCGGTTCAGTCTGCATTTGCATTCGATGACACCCCTTTCTGCTCTTGGTTTCTTCGAATACAAGCATACACAAGCTTGTGTTGCCTGTCAACCTATGGTAAACTGTAAACACACGAGGAACCGGAGCTATGGGCAAACAGAAATCCCCCGCAACCCGTAAACCCAGGAAGAAACCTTCATCTGCGCCGGCCGCGGCCGCGAAGCGGAAGGCCGCGGGCATCTTGTCCGCCCCGATTGAAACGGCCGGAACGCTCGAGCCCTCAGCCGAGCGCGGCCTCGGACCGATGGCCCGATTAATTCCCGGGTATTTCGCTTATCCCCGGGAAGATGGAGCGGTTGCTTATTATTCGCCCGGGTGCTCGGCGCCGGCCTTTGTTGACCATCGGACCCGCGTCGAGGTGCTGGACATCGGCAATATGAAACAGGCGCTGCTGTTGGCCGCGGACCATAAATGGACGCCGGTAATCGCACACGGGGACAAGGCTTTTGAAACCGCGGCTAAAGAGGCGGCGGCCGAACTTGGAATCGAAGTGCGCTGCGGCTCGGAATATCAGCAGCAACAGCGCGAAGCGCCGGCGGCCGTGAGCGGCCGTGGCGCGGAGATTGAGCTTTAGGAATTCAGGCGCTGGCAAACTTGGAGAACAACATGAAAAAGCTTGACGAGGTGCGGGTGGGTGACGTCGTTTACCGTTATCTTGCCGGGGTGGCGGAAATGGAGATGCGGGTAACCACGGTCAGCGAGGACCGGATCGAATGTACTGCCGTTGATGCTCCGGTGGACACATGGACATTCGATCGCAAAACCGGAGCTGAGATCGACGAAGACCTAGGATGGGGACCGCAGTACGGGGTGACCGGAAGCTATATTTTGGCCGAGCGTGGGAAGCCCGGGCCTGACGGTGGCTTCTCGCCGGCGGAACCTGGAAATTAGGTGTTGAGGCATGAAGATCCAGATTCTCTCGGACCTGCATGATGAGATCAGCCACACCGAGGAGCCGTTCGAAAATCCAGGCGCTGACGTCCTGGTCCTCGCTGGCGACATTGACCGCGGCGACTGCGGGATTCGACAGTATGGAATCCTGGCGCAGGAAATGGGTATCCCATGCATCTATGTCGCCGGGAACCACGAATACTACGGCTCGGAATATGGCGCGACGCTCGAACTGCTCCGCAAAACCGCACAGGAATTCCGTGTCCATTTTCTCGAGCGCGACGCTGTTGTAATCGACGGCGTGCGCTTCCTGGGGGCCACGCTCTGGACCGACTTCGCAGGCCTTGGAAACAGCGAACGGGAGCGCGCGATGACCGCCGCGGCGCGTTACATAAACGATTACCGCCGGATTGCGGTGCGCGCGGGGAATCGCAACCGGGTGCTTCGGCCAAAAGACACAAAGGTGTGGCACGCCGAAGCGCGCCAATGGTTCCAGGACGAGCTAGCGCGCGACTTTCCAGGCCCGACCGTCGTGGTCACCCACCACGGCCCGAGCCCTAAATGCCACGATTACGAACGGCACGGTGCGCCCGACCCGATCAGCGTATCGTTCTGGTCCAACCTCGAGGGCCTGATCGACCCGGCGCGCGTCTCAGCCTGGATCTATGGACACACCCACAGCAATCTCCGGTTCGAAATAAACGGCGTGCCCGTAGTGACCAACCAGCGCGGCTATCCCGGCGAGCTCGACCCCGATCAGGGTTACGACCCCGGTTACACAATTGAGATCCTCGGACCGAGGCCTGCTTCCTTCCCACGGGTCTGAAGCTGCGGATCACAGGAGACCGTCCGATGTACTGCGACGACAAAAACGAGGCGAAGCGCAAAGTCAATCTTGTGCGGCTGGCAGCCAGTTATGGCTACGAGATCGACAAGGGTGAAAGCGGGCCGGGCAGCATCAAGATGCGCCGCGGCACTGACATTATCGTCTGCCGCCAGGAATCTGACGGTTGGAAGTTTTTCAGTCCGCGGGACACTAGTAACCCGTTGGGTAGGGGCGACATCATTACGTTTGTTCGCCGCGAGCGCGGCTGCGATTTTCCCGCCGCGCTCGCGGAGCTGAAGTCCTTCGCCAGTACACAGCCAGCTGCGGCGGAGCCGGTGCTGGCGCAGATCCAAGCGCCGCGGCTGACCGCTCATGACCGCCCTGCGCCAATCGACGAAGCTTGGCGGCTGCTTAGGTTTGTACCGGATGATCAGCATACATACGACTATCTCAAAAGCCGTGGCATCCTCGACGGCAGTTACAATTCCCCCGAGCTGATGCGCGCGGACGCTCGCCACAACGCCTGCTTCGCGCACCGGGACGAGGACAACCGTGTCGTTGGTTGGGAAGTCAAGAATAGGAATTTCGCCGGCTTCTCGGCGGGCGGAACAAAGGCGCTGTTTTACGACCGGCCCCTGCGTCCACAGTCACGGGTGGTTGTGTGTGAATCGGCGATCGATGCGCTATCCGCCGCCAGGCTGGAAGAGAAGAGGGATTATAAGGCTTACGCGAATACCGCCTATGTCTCCGTCGCCGGCGATTTCGGGCCGCATCAGGTCGAGCGCCTGAAAGCTCTGGGCGCGGCCGGAAAAACGATCGACCTTTGTCTCGACCGCGACGTTGAGGGCGACCGGATGACTGCGCGGCTTAAGGCGGAGATACCCGACGGCCGCGATATCCGCAGCCAGCTGGTGCGGGACGGGCTTAAGGACCCGAACGACGAGCTTCAAGCCGGGCGCGCTGAGGCCGCCAAGCAAACCGTTGCCGAGCAGGCGCGCGAGGCGGCGGAAAAGGCCCAGGCTAATGAGGCGTTAGGCCGGGAGAAGAGGCGCGATAACGGCGTCGAATTTTAAACGTAGACATTTCCGTGGGAAAGAAAGGTCTCCTTCATGTCGGACGTTTTGAAATTTCGGCGAGACAACTGGGAGAATGCGGGAATTGATTGGGAGACCGGCCAGAGATGGGACCGGATTTTCAACGAGATGAATTCCGTCGATCCGGTCGCGCTTGCGGGGATTTTCCATGGCGCAGGCATCGACGATCCGCACGAAGCGTACCTGGTGCTGCGCGAGGCGGGCCTGAAATTCAGCGAGGACGAGGACGGTCCATTTTTGCTTGAATCAATAGACAGCCAGGAATTGCTCGCGTCGTACATGAGCGCGAGCAAAAATCCTGCGGTGGTGGCAGTGGGCGTCATGCTCGCCCTGGCAGATATCGATCACGATGTACTTTTTCCTGGGTGACGAAAATGGCCGATTGGGAAGAGAAAGACTACCTGAGAGAGCGGGCGGAGAAGTGGCAGCGTGCTGGGATCGATTGGGAAACCGGAAGGCGCTGGGAACGCATTTTCCAGGGATGCCTCGACGAGGCCAATTCGAAGCTCGACACGATCGATATTGCGCTCGCCTTTGGCGCTGGCGGTGTCGAAGATCCGAACGAGGCGTACCTGATTTTGAAGCGATCCGGCGTTCGTTTCGACGATGAGGATGGTGCGCCCTGGTTGCTCGATCCCATCATGTCCAAGGCCGAGATCGCGTCGCGCCTGGCTGCGATCCCTGATCATGACGTGTCTACGATCGGCGTTATGCTCGCCCTCGCCGGCGACGATGACGACCCGAAGCCCGGAGATTAACCATGGACGACAACCAATCGATGGTCCGTTGCTTCCGCTGCCAGCGTACAATTTCGCTCTCATTCTTAAAGCGGCAGGGGTATTGCTCGTACTGCAATCTGAAAATTACCGGGGCGCCCGTCTGGCTGCCGTTCGGTGCCGGCTGGCAGGCCGGAGAAGTCCGCTCGATCGGCCGTCCGCGAGGCCTTGAGACCATCGTCACCCTGGTCGAGCTGAGCAGCGGCAACCGCCACGAAGCCCGGCGCGCATGGCGAGAGCTGTGTTTCCGCGATCCGGAAACACGGGGCTCGGATAAACCATCGCCCAAAGTACGCGCGTTTATAGCTGATGAACCGGTGCCAAAACCGAATCAGCTTCCGGCCGGGGCGCCGCCGGCCCCACCCGCAATCGAGACCGTGCGCAAATCGCGAGAAGTCGTTCCGCGGTTCAGCCCGGGAGACCAGGTGTTTCGTGACGACCTGCGGCAAATCTGCTTCCCATGGCTTCAATAACCATCGGATTTCTCGTTCCATGGTTTCTCGGCGGCCTGGCGGTCCTCTGGTTCTGGTGGCGCCGACGGCTTAACCAACTACATCGGCGAAACGTGCGCCGTTCACGTGCGCTCCTGAAACGGCTGCGCTCAGGTTTGTTCCAGCCCGGACAGATGATCGTTTACCTTCGCAAAATCGATCCGTTGCTCTTCGAAGAGCTGGTGCTGACCGCCTTCGAGAATTCAGGAGCGCCGGTGATTAGAAACCGCAGATATTCCGGTGACCATGGCGTTGATGGCCGGTTCTGGTGGCGGCACAAGCTAGTCCTGACGCAATGTAAGCGGTACCAGGGCGAAATACACCCGGAGCATGTATCGGCCTTTGCGCGCGCGGTGCGACGTGAGCAAGCGAGCGCAGGATTGTTCGTGCACACCGGCAGAACCGGCTTTGCGAGCTACTGCGCGCTCCGGGCTGCCGGACGAAGTGTGGTGCTGGTGAGCGGGGGAAGGCTGGTCAGCCTGCTCCTGGGACGGCTAGACTTGGATGAGCTGCTGGGTACGCGAAGTCGGGCGGCGTAACGAATTCGATCCCTGCGTTGTTTAGATAAAAAGTCCGCCCGCAACGTTCGTCAGGTCTCCAGTACCGGGTGTCATTCGGGTCGGGCTCGGGGATGTAATGCCGTGCAGCTCGCCGCAGCCAATGGGCGCTTAACAGGCGAGCGACTTCGTCTTCTTCAGGTTCACGCACGGCCCGCCATTCCGCGTAAATGACGTCTACTTCCTCAGTGCTTTTCCCGCTCTTCTTCTCAGCTTCCGCGATCAGCCGTGAATACAGCCGGTTGGTCTGACGAAGGTTGTGGTTCGCCCGTTGCCAATCCGTCGCAACGTGCGTCCAGTAGAGCCGCTGGATTCTGCCCCATCGAGATTTCATTCGGGCCCCTTAAGCGCTACGGTTAGAAGCTTGCGTAAGCTTGACGGCTGTCTTATTACTTTGTACCCTGGATATTGTAAAGGGGAAAATCATGGGCTTCCTAACCCCAGATCCTATAGTCCCTGTCGATCCGCAGGCCGAAGCAATCGGACTTCAGCGCGACAAAGCCAAGCTCAAGAAAAGGAACAAAGAGCTTGAGCAGTCGAAGGCGGATGCCGAGCGGGCCGCGCAGAAGGCTCAAGAAACCGCGGCCCAGTGGGAATCCTATGCGCGGCGATTGGAGCAGCAGCTCGAGGCTCAGCGGCAGGAAACCAAGAAGCTGGGTGACAGCCTCGAGATAGCGCGCGAGACCGACGCGCGTACAGCAAAAAAACTATCGGATGATTTGGCAGAAGTTTATCAAAAGTTCGACCCCGCAAGCCCTCTGTCGAATCCCGACGAAGCGTGGACGCGAACCCGCCTGATACACAACGATTTCATGGCGAGAGAGATCTACAGGAAAGGCCGGGAGCTCCCTGATGATCCGCGCATCAAAGACGCAATGCGATCTTGGCCGTTCTGTACACGCTGCGGCAGTAAGGTTCCGCCCGATGTAAGCCAATGCCGTGAATGCCGAGCGGAACGAAAGCCTACCACTACGACGACGTCCGCTCCTACCGACTAAAGTAAGCCGTCTCCCTTCGGTTTCCCGTCGCTGCGCCCAACGGTCTTCACGCCGCCCTCAGCCGCGCCTGCGGTCTTCCGGTCCGCCGCGCTTCCACCACCACGGGTTTCTTTCCCGTGGAGCTCAAGGTCTTGCCGACCCTGCTTCAGGGCCGCGCCCGCGCCGCCCAGCTTTTTACCAGCGCCAATCAGGCCGCCGCCGAGCGGGTTTACGCTCCCCGCCCGGCCCGCGTGGGACTGGATGTCTCCCATCCATCCAACAACCACCGGATGGATGGCTCCATGGCTCTGTTCTTCGCCGAAGCTTCCGCCGTGGCCAAGCCAACGCAATATTTCATCCGGCACACGATGGATCAGCGTAAAGCTCATGTGCACGAGATAAGTCGTAAGCCCCGCCAGCACCACCAGTCCGGCCGCGGCCTCAGCCAGTCCCGTCATACCCGTCGCCGAACCGATCGTCGCGAGCAGCCCCGCGGCCATCGTTTGGCCCTCGAACCACGCCGCGACCCGCACCAGGGTCATGCCCGCGATCAAGCCGACGATCATCAGCGCCGGACGGCACGTCAACCCGAGGATAAATTGCCAACCCTGCATTGCGCGTTCCGTCGCCCAGCCTTCGCCCTCTGGCAGCGCATTGGCCGTCGCCCACATCGGCGCCGCAGCGACGGAAAGGATACACATGAGCGTCCAACCGATCATGCCGGTCGTCCAGATAATCAGCGGTACAATTGGTAGATACACAGCCAGCATTACACCGCTGACTATTAGAGCCATCGTGATCGGCAGTGACACGCCGCCGGTTAAAATTGTCGCCAAACCGCCGCCGACCAACGAAGCCGTGACGATCGTGGATCCGACGCCCTGGAGCGCGACCAGGGGATCGACGCCGTTTCCCGCCAGCGTGGTGGTTCCCCACGTCACGAGCGACTGCTTCAGCCGTGCTGTCGCAGCGTCGTAAGCGCTCCAGGATGCCGACGAATACGCCGATTCCACCGCTCCCACGCCAGCCTCGGCCGTGGCCTCGGGGTGAACTGCGGCGGATTTCAATCCGCTCCAAGCCGACGACGCGTAAGATTCGAAAGTGGACTTGAATCGCGTTTCCCAGCTCGATGGCACCAGCAGCGGCGCACCGTTTTGGTTCGCGAACCGCAGAGCGTAGGCCATACTTGTGCTGATGTCCTTCTGAAACGCCGGCGGAAAATCACCCATAGTTGGTTCCTGGACCACCGGCACATCATCCAGCGCCTGCCTGGCGGCGAGGTCGAGATTCGAGAGCCGCCAGTACCAGGCTCCCGCGGCCGCCCATCCAGCGCTGGATTGCGTTGTAGCATCAGTCGGGCTTTGGACCTTGGAAACCGCGGAATCCAGCGCCTGGGACAGCGCCTGTTCGTAAGCTGCGACAGCCTTGGTCATTGTGTCCGCGGGAAGTGGCTGCGGCGGTGTCCCGTTGCTTGCGGGCACAGCGAGATGCCCGGCCGCGGGGGACAGCGCGGCTATCATGGCCTGTAACCCCTGCGCCTGTCCGTTCAGGATCGCGTTTTTCAGCTGTTGTGCCGCGGCCGCATCGAAACCAAGCGACGCCCCAA
>JAJYXA010000421.1 GCA_021791235.1 Pseudomonadota bacterium | reverse complement strand
TTGAGGTAGAGGCTCGTCTTACGCGGCCAAGGACATGCCGCAGCGCGCGGTGCACGTCATCGCGGCCGACGAACAGCAGCCGGAAATCAGGGCTCGCCGTGGCCGGGAATGCCTTCTCAGCGGTGTATGGTGCAAGGTCATCGAGGGTGAAGTCGTGCAGGCTCATCGCTTCCTCCCCGATTGATACGCCAGGTCGGAAATCTGCTGCTGCAGCATCTGGAACTGCGCCATGCTGTCGTTGTGCTCCTGCGCCATCGTGCGGCGGATGTCCTCGATCTGGCTGCTGTGCACGGCCTGCAGCACGTTGATCGTGACGTAGGCCGAGAGCGCGCCCGCCGCCACCGCGACGATGACGCTTTCGACCAGCCGCGTGAGCAGAGGCCGCTTGCCGATTTCCTCGGTGGCGAGCATGGCGGCGAAAGGGATGTGCTGGTGTAGCCAACTGAGGATGTCGGTTTTGTCTTGCATGGCCGTCCTTTGCGGTCGTAAAAACACCGCCCAAAGGCGGCGAAAGATTTTGATTAGCGTCAGGCGACAGTGATTCCGTAGTAAGAGCCTTGATTTCGCTCCAGCGTCTGCCGGTCTGTTGTTGATAATGGAGATGCAAAAAGAACCAGTTCGCTCAGATTTCCTTGGAGCCATGTGGCATTGTCGGCGCGTTTTCCGATCGTCACTTGATTTGTCGTATCCCCGTAGTCGGTCCAAGTATTCGATAAAACCTGCGTGCCGTTTGCATAGACGGTCCCGGCCAATGAAGACGCTAAGATTTGGTGCGTGATAACCTTTAGCGCGTTGTATGCAGTCGTAAATGTGTAATTCGTCTGCGATGTCCCGTTGCCAGAAAACAGAGCCCCCCAGTTTCCGCTTTGGCCGAACATCATCCAAGGCCCAGCCACGCCAGTCGAACTGGCCTTGTCTGCAATGGCTGCGTAGGTTTGCGCGCCAGTATTGATAACAACCGCGTTAAGCGCGTATCCAGCCGAAAAGGCGTTGATCGTGGCAAGCAAACTACTTATTGTGCTGGCGATATAGAACTCTGGCGAAGGTTTTGTATTTTGAATGACGACCGCACCCGCATTAACAATCTGCGGTTGATTCGCTGCGGTTGCCTGTGTGGCGTTTGCCCCGTTTCCACTCTGGTCGTACCAGGTCACGATAAAGGCGTTTCCACTTCCTGCAAAAGTGAGAAGCGAAGACGTGTCCAAATCGCCTGCGCTGGTAAAACCGATATCAGTCGTCGTGTTATCTGATGAGCGTCGGACGTTGATTGCTTTGCCTGTATATGCGGTTCTAAGCCTCCGGATAGAAAACGCACCGACCGATGCGACTGAAAGCGAATCCAGCACGTAAGATGTGCTCCCACTTCGATGTTTCGTGAATCCTGGAATCACGTCATATCTCCGCCGAGCACCCAGACATTCGCCGCAACTTGGGTGAGCACGAGCGTGCTGTACTGAGCGCGCGCAGTCAGCGAGCTCGGGTTGGAAACCGTCACGCCTGACGCTGCTGCGACGGCCGTCTGTCCCGCGCCGAGCTGCACGACCTGCACCTGTGTACCCACCGGAAAGGGGACCGTCGCGTTCGCCGGCACAGTTAGCGTATTGGCCGCAGCGTTGTTCATCGTCACGATGCCCTGGTAGCCGTTCGCGGCCGGCGCATCGGTCGCCGCCAGTATGTAGGCTGTTCCGGTTTGCGCGTTCACCGGGAGGACGGGAGGGGCAGGAATCGCAGCCCATGCGGGCGCGCCGCTCACCACGGTCAACACCTGCCCAGCCGCGCCAACGCCAAGCCGACCCGCTGCGCCGCTCGTTCCACCGGTGATGAGGTCGCCTGCAGTGGTCATCGGGTTGGCGAAGCCTGCGGGGTTGTTCGCCCAAGCAGGTAAGCCGCTCACGACGGTCAGAACCTGGCCTGCTGCGCCGATCCCGATCCGCGTTGCAGCTCCAGCTGTTCCGCCATAGATCAAATCGCCTGCGGTCGTCATCGGGTTCGCGAAGCCGCCGCCCGCCGATCCGGTGGCGACGAGGTTCACGCCGTTGCCGTACACCACGCTCGCGACGCCTTGCGTCAACGTGACCGGCGCGGAACTCCCAGTCGCTTGCACCTGCAAACTCGAGCCGGACGCCACCGCATCGTGGCTGACGATCCACTCTTGCTGGTAGGTCGGGAAATTGACGACCGTGTTGCCCCCCAGCGTGCCCTGAAAGCTCAAGATGCGCGTGTTGACCTGCGCATCGCCGATGGTCAGGGAGCCGGTCGGCAGCGCGCCCGATGGCGTCACGCTCCCGGTATCCAGATAGCTGGATGTTCCAGCGGCGACGGTTGCGATGAGCAGTTCGCCGCCAGATGCGCGGCCGTAAACCTTCGCCGCCGTTGCCTGGGATGGCAGCGTCCAGCTGATGGTGTTCTCGCTGGTCGTTCCGGTCGTGGTGACGGTAACCTCGGCGCTCGCCGCCGATTCGCCCCACGGATAGACCGCCGACACGCGGTAGCCGTACGTCGCCGCCGCCAGCGTGCCGCCCGTGGTCGCTGTCGCAACAGCAACGCCGGTTGGTGCGCCAACCTGGATTACCTGTCTGCCGCGCAGGTCGGCCGAGCTTGGGCGCTTGTCGGTGATCGTCGTGATGCTCGATGCGCCCGTCACCACCTGCGCCATCGGGATCAGCCCCACGGTGAAGCCCGTCGTGTTGACCGATACCACGCCAAGCGCCGTGCGCTGCACGTAGTTCGTGGCGCTCGCCGTCAGCCCAATCGTGCCGTTCGCCAGCGCCACATTCGCGCCGTTCGAGTAGATCGACGCGCCGAAGTAGCCGTAGGTCAGCCCAGTGGTGGTCGCCTGGTTGTTGCCGAAGGCCGCGGCGCCAAGGAGCAGCGAATCAAGGATGGACAGATCGCCGTTGACGGTGACATCCGGCTGGAGCTGGCCACTCGTCAGGAATGTCAGGCCGAGGTTTGGGGTCGTGCTCATGTGGTCACCGAGTTGGAATAGCCGCGCCCGAGTTGGCCGACCTGGTAGATGGTGAAGGTGATGCCGTGCGCGCCAGCGGCGAAGCCATCGGCGGTCTGCATGGCAGCCGTGTACTGGAAGGTTGGTGACGACAGCGGGCCGGTCACGGTGCGCTTGACGGTCGAGCCCGAGAGCACGTCAAGGCTCCACGTCTGGGTGTCGGTGTCGAGTGTTGGCGCAACGCCAGAACCCCAGTAACCGTTGAGCCGCGCTCTGGCGAAAAACGACAGGTTCCAGTTGTTGCTGGAATCCTTGGAGACGCGCGGATGCGCGGGCGCCCACGGCTTGTACCAAATGCCGGTGGGCGCGAAGGAAGTGGCCCCGATGGCGCTGATGTCCTGGCCCACTGTGGCGATCTTGAAGAGTGCGCTGTTGTTCAGGTCGTGCAGCCCGTAGTCGATGGCCGTTTCGTCGTTGGCCTGGATCAGGACAAAGGCGTCTCCGGCCTGATGCGAGCCCATCGCCCACTCGGTCCCGCGCCTGCCGCGAAGCAAGCGCGAGAGTTGGTAGTAGCTGTTGCCCTGCGCATCGACCATCAGGTTGGCGTTGGCGAACTGGATCAGCTCATTGCCGAGGAGTGCCAGGTTTGCGCCCTGGATGACCTGCAGGTCGGTCGCCCCAGACAACTGCATGTAGCTGCTGTTGAGGTAAACGTTCAGGACGGTCGTGGTGTCCCAGGTGTAGGGCTGCGTGTTCGGCGCTACGTTGTTGGCGAAGCCGACGATTCCGGAAGACGCTTGTTGCGCCAGGTCGGTGAAGGTCGTTCCCCCATCGGTGGATTCCCAGATCGCCGCGCCGACAAACGATCCCCCACTCACGTAAGGCGCGATCAGGTAGTAAGGCGTCGTGTCCTTGCTCGTCAGCGGGGGCACCTCGAAATATTGGGCGTAGGCCGATCCCACATTCAAGGGAGGGCGCGTCGGCACATTGGCGAGATTCCCCGATGCCCCGGTGTTGGTGGCGACGAAGCTTCCCCCCGATGCGGTTGTGAGCGCGCTTTGCGCCTGCACGCTGGCGGCAAGCGTTGGCGTCGCCACCGCCTGCGCATTGCCGTTCCCGGAGTTGAGCACGTAGGTGGCGTCGATGACGCCGTTGAACTCGATGGCCGGCTGATTCTGGGTGTCGCGCAGCGTGACGGACGTGATGCGCGTCACGCCCCACGGCATCTGCACCACGTCGCCCGGCTCGAGCTGCAGCCATTCCAGCGAGGTGGTCCAAGAGTAGGCAGATCGCTCGATGTGGGGTGCGGCGCACAGCAGCATGGCCGCATTCAGCGCCGTCTGATCGTCCAGCGTCATCGGCACCGAGACGGTCACGTCCTTACCGTAGGGGTCGCTGATCTGGAACTGTTGCGCGTAGGTGTTCCAGTTGGCGAGCGCCGAGGTGTATTTCAACGTGACCGAACGCGGCAGGTCCGTTCCCTGCGCGCGGGTCAGGATGTACGGGGCTGGCGCGACCTGTCCCTTGCTCACCTTGGCAAAGCCGATGTCCGCAATCTGCATCTGCGCGCTGATCGGCTGCCCTTTGGGCACGAACCGCAGCGTTCCCGCCGAATCCACCATGTCGATCGCGTAGATCTGGCAGATCGTCTTGAGCACATCGCGCGCCGCGGTTCCGGCGTGCCGCGTCAGGTTGACCGGCAAGTTTGGCACGAGACTCGTGTCGTAGTTGGTGAACCCGGCGCGCGAACAGATGTCCGCGAGGACGCTCGGCAATGTGACAGGCTGCGGGATGATCGCGGTATCCGCGAACTGGAAAATGACGTAGCCGCCACCCGGCGATGCACCCGTAACTCTTCCGGCCAAAACAATCCCAGAACTCGCCACAAAGGCGAATCCGATCGCATACGTGAAATTCGTGACGTAGCGCAGGGAACCATCCGTGTTGTATTTTGTTATATTATTATGATTTCCAGAAGATGTATTTGCTACACTATATAGCCAGCCATTCGCGAAAAAGAAAGAGGTCGCGTAACTGTAAACGCAGGTGCGCCACAGTACAGTGTTTCCGCTGGTGTCAACTTGATATATTTCTACCTGATTGTTTGACGCCGGCATTGCCGCGTACAGGAACGTGCCGTCTGTGAATGTATTAACCGGACCTTGAGGAAGGCCTGTCGCAATGACATTGAAATTTCTTGGCGGATTAAACGCGATGAGGTTTGTTCCGCTGAAATAATAAGCGACGCCGCCGATGACGGGAATCTGATTATTTGTGAGCGTCCCTGTCGGTGAACCAGGTGGCGCGACTTGAATGGGGTCGCTATAGCGTGTGTCGTAAGCATCCGTGCTGCCAAGGTAAGAAGGGCTCGTGAAATTTGTATTCTGGGGTGGAACCGACGTGAACCACGTTTGACCATTCGCGCAAAAACCCAGTAAGGGGGCGCCGGTTCCGGACATCGAAAGCGTTTTTAACTGTCCACTTGGAATGGCTGCTGACTGAAAATAGGATTCCCCCGCAAACATCACGCCAGCGCCATTGAGAACAGCAACGCTTATGGTCGCCATCGTTCCGTTCACGTAATACGTGGAGTTGATGATCGGCGTGAATTGGCCCGTGTTGATGTTCGTGATGCCCTGGAACGTCGGATTGCTACCGTCCCCTGTAACCAGATAATCACCTGCAAGTACGCAAGCGCCGCTGCCGCTCCAATTCTTCGCGGCATACGGGCCGTAAGACGCATTGACCCCGGCGGGATATGTGATGCCAGTCGGTCCGCTTATTGCGCTGAGGCCATTCAGGACCAGCGTCGGCTGTTTGCCAACCACCTCGAACGTCAATGGCGGAATGGAGCCGCCATAGCCGATGTTCAAATTCGGGAAGACGATGTAGGCGACGCCCCGGTAAGCACACGCCGTGCCGAGCTTGCCGAAGCTGGGCGAGCCGTAGGTGTACTCGAACCCGTTTTGCAGCGTGACTTCCTGGTAAGGCACGCCGTTGTCGCCGTTGGCCGAGCCGTTCGCCGCGATGGTCGGGTCGGCTGTTTGCTGGCCGGTGCCGTGGTAGAGCGTCCAGTTGCCCAGCGACGATCCTCCCGTGCTCAACAACGGCTGATTCGCGGCGGCGAACTGCTGATATCCACCCTGCGGGTTGTTCGGGTCCATCGACGGGACGTACACCGGCGCGCTGTCGTCGAAGATCAGGTCGCCGCCCGCCCAGATGCGCTTGATGCCGGCAATCGGCCCCTCGCACAGCGCGAAGGCGATCCCGCATTCGTAGTAGCCCTGCTGGCCGCCGCCCTTCTTGCCGCCGGACTTGCCACCTTTGCCGCCACCCCCGCCTTTGCCGCCGAACTTGCCCTGATTGCCGCCAACCAACTTCTTGTCGGTGGACCAGATGATGTTGCCGGCGACGCGCTGCACGCCGAAGATTTCCGGAAGTCCGGATCCCCAACTTGAGGTCTGCACCGACAGATCAGTGAGTGAGTTGGACGGAACTTGCGGCCCGAAATATTGCTGCTCAACGATCGACCCGATGGCCGAGCCGATGGCCCAGCCGGCCGCGGCTCCGATGCCGACGGCCGTGCCGGCCCACGCGCCGCCAGCGGCAAAGATGAGTGGGATTGCGACGGCCATGTCAGATCACCCAGGGACAAACGAACACGCTGCCCATGCGTGCCTTCAGGTCGCCATCGAGCGGCTGCTTGACCGCGCGCTGCAGCGAGAAATAGGCATGCACGAAGGCGTTGTCGCCGACATAGATGCCGACATGGGACGTGACGCGGCCAAAGCGGAAGGTCAGGAGATCGCCGGGCTCCGGCTCAGCAGTGCTCGGTTTGAAACCCTGCGCGGTGACCGCTTGCAGCATGACTTCCTCGTTCTTGTGGACGTGCCACTGCTGCGAGTAGGGGGGCGGGAAGTAATCGGACGGCACGCAACCCAGCGCACGGAACACGCCAATCACGAGGCCCACGCAATCGGCGCCTCGACCTTTGCAGCTCTGCCCATGCTGGAAGGGCGTGCCGATCCACGTCAGGGCTTCCGCGACGATCTGGCTGCGCTCGATCACATCCAGTTCCTCTGCGGCGTCAGGTCCGGGAAGCCGCCGAAATTGACCACGTTGTTGAACTTGTACTGGCATGCGCCCACGGTCTTGGGGCAGCCTGCGGTGATGCTGAATGCATCGCCAACGGCGGGAATGCGCCCCAGCGGGAGCAGGAGGCTGAGCGTGGTGCCACGCATGGTCTTGACGTCGGCCTTCATGCCCACGGCGTTGCCGCTTGTCATGGTGACGATGCCTTGCGCGAAGTAGTCGCCAAAGAGCGGTGGCGCGCCGCCCGATCCCGCGCTGCCGTTGTCGGTCCAGCTCGTCGTCGCCACGTTGGCCAGCAGCTGTTGCGCCGTGTTCCCGTAGACGTTGTAGGACGTGGCGCCAGCTATTGCGGCCCAGCTCAGCGTGATCGTGCCGCCGCCGGTCGGCGGGTTGTTCTGCTGCACGATGGCCTCGACGATGGGCGACGTGCTGCTTTCCTGCCCCCCCACGATGGCCGACACCGAGTAGTGATAGGTGCCGGGCGGCAGGTATTGCCCGGCGATGTTCTGCGCGACGCTGGCCGATGGAATCGCCGGGGTGTTCGGCGTTGCCGCCGAGCCATACCCGGGAATGTTCACGCTCCACACCATGCTGTTTTGCATGGCCGTGATCGTGCCGTTGTAGGTGTAAGGGGCCAGGTTGAGCTGGCAACCCCAGACCCCTTGCGGGTCTGTGGTCGAGCCGAGGATGTGGCGGCAGTTGGGCGTCATGTAGACGCCGAGCGGACGCTGCAGGAGCCACAGCGAACTCTGCGCATCGGCCTGGAAGCCGTCCGCTGTTGCGGTGACGGTCCCCAGCATCCCCGAGAACACCCAGACCTCGCCATAGGCCGGATTTTTCCAGCTGGCGAAGCCGATGCGGATTTGCGCGTTGTCGTACATGCCGGCGAGGATATCGGCCTCGCTCAGTGTGGGCACCCAGGCGGCGCGGGTCTGGATGGTGCCGACCTGCGCGTTGTTGGTGATGGTGAGCTTGATGCCTGATAGCCCGGGCGCGGGCACGTAGGTGTTGCCGCCGACCGTGAGCGGCCCGTCGTGGTCTGTGTAATACAGGACCACGCCATCCGTGCGTGTGACCTGCATGAGGTTGCACACGGTTCCCGCGGCGATGTCGGCGCCGAGTTGGCTGCTGATGGTCCTCACTCGAACACCTCCACCAGCTTGATCGCATCCATCTGCACGGCTGACGTGCTGGGTGCCACTGCGTTGGCCAGGGCGAAACCTGCCGTCATGTCGAAGCGTGCGCAGACCTGGAACGAGCCGTTGCCGACCACGTTGCTGCCATAGGCGGGAGCCGACCCGGCTAGATAGACGATGTAGGGCATGCCGTTGATAACCTGCAGCGTGTAGTTGCTCGGCGTGATCGCCAGCGTGCCGACGTGGAACAGCGGATGCGCCAGGCCACCGACGGGAATCTGCGCCGCGTACTGCAGCGTGCCGGTGCCATTCACAGACGGCGATGCAACGCCCGGCGTGGCGCTCCCGGAATCGGTGTAGGTCAGCACATTCCCGACATCCGCCAGCCGCCCGAGCGTGCCGCTGCGGCCATAGACCCGGTAGCCGGTGGCGCCCGCAACGGCCGTCCAGTTCACCGTCACGCCGCCAGTTGCCGACAGTGTGATATTCGCCGCCGTGCTGGGGAGCGTTTCGCCCTCGGCGTTGTAGGCCGTCACCGCATAGGTGTAGGTCGCCGCGGCCAAGGTGCCTGTCGTGCTCACCAGCGTCGGCGTCGCAGGCGCATTGATCTGCGTGCCAGCCCCGAACGCATAGTTGCTCAGGCTGTTGGCATCGGGGTCGGTGTACAGAAAACTGTTCCGCTCGCCGCCGACCTGGT
>JAJYXA010000295.1 GCA_021791235.1 Pseudomonadota bacterium | reverse complement strand
GAGCGACAGGCGCAGCAGGGTGGACAGCAGCAGCACCGTGGGGAAGGCTGCGAACTCGAGCGCCTTCCTGGTCGACAGGCTCACCAGCAGCACCATGATGGAGAGCGCGATGTTGAAGGTGAACAGCATGTCCAGCGCGAACGGCGGCAGCGGCAGCACCAGCATCGCCAGGATGAGGACGATGAAAACCGGCGCGGCCATCGCGCGGGCGTTGGCGCCGTTGAACAGGCTGGAGAGGCTCAGGGTGCCGTTCATGACGTCAGCGGGTCAAGTTCGGGCGGAACCGGCAGATCGGTCGGCGCATCGGGATAGGCGCCGCCCACCTGCGTGAAATGGCGCAGCTGGAACACGTAGGCCAGCACTTCGGCCACCGCCGCGTAGAGCGTGGCCGGGATTTCGTCGCCGATGTCGGTGTGGCGAAACAAGGCGCGCGCCAGCGGCGGCGCTTCCAGCAGCGGCACCTTGTGTTCGGCGGCCAGTTCGCGGATCTTCGCGGCGACGGCGTCGGCACCCTTGGCCACCACGCGCGGCGCGCGCATCTTGCCTTCGCTGTACCTGAGCGCGACGGCGTAATGGGTCGGGTTGGTCACCACCACGTCGGCAGTCGGGATCTCGGACATCATGCGGCGGCGCGCCGCCTCGCGCTGCTGGGCACGGATGCGCGCCTTCAGGTGCGGGTCGCCTTCCGATTCCTTGGCCTCGCGGCGCAACTCTTCCTTGCTCATCCGCAGTTCCTTGTGGAAGCTCCAGAGCTGGAATGGCAAATCGATCACGACGATGAAGATCATCGCGCCCGAGATCAACAGGAACACCTTGCCGATGAGGTCCCCCATGTGCCGGATGGCCAATGACGGTTCTTCCAGGCTGAGCGAGAAAATCGCGCCGACGTTGGACCAGATCAGCCACACGGCGACCCCGCCCAGCAAGCCCGCCTTGGCCAGCGCCTTGACCAGCTCGATCAGGCCCTGGCTGGAGAACATGCGCCTGATGCCCGACAGCGGATTCAGGCGTTCGAATTTGGGCGCGAGCGCCCTGGTGCTGAACAGCCAGCCGCGCAGCAGCAGCGGCGAAGCCAGGGTGGCCATCACGACCAGTCCCAGAAAGGGCGCCAGCGCCAGAGTGGCCGCAAAAAACTGGTTCGACAGCTGCGCCATGACGTGCGAGCTGTCGCGCGCGATGCCGGGACCGAATTCCAGCCCGTCGCGCACGATGCCCGACAAAGCCTGGCCGAGACCGCCGGCCATCATCCACAGGGCGGCGCCGCCGGTCATCAGGACGACGAACGTCGCCAGTTCGCGCGATTGCACGACCTGGCCGTCCTCGCGCGCTTTCTGCAGCCGCTGGGGCGAAGCGGGTTCCGTCTTTTCCTGATCGTTTTCTTCCGCCATCCCGGATTTCACCTGTTGGAGGGATACCTCTCATCTGCATCGAGCAGAAGCGGGCTTTCTTCAGGCTGAAGTATCGGTCATGCCCGGCTCGGTCAATCCGGGGAATAAGGGTGGATTTGGCCTGCTATTTCGCGCCGGGCGGCGCAGGAATCAGCGCGCTGCGGCGCCTGCCTTTTCGATTTCGTCGCGCGCCTCGTCCTCGTCGGCGACGTTGGCGCCGGACGCCTCCTTGGTGACGGCCTCTTCGGTGCGCTTGTTCATGACGATGATGCTGATGCGGCGATTGACCGGATCGAGGGGCGCTGCGTTATTGAACGGCACCGATGAAGCCAGTCCGACCACGCGCAGCATTTTCGTCTCGTCCATGCCGCCCGCAATCAGTTCGCGGCGCGACGCGTTGGCACGATCGGCCGACAGCTCCCAGTTGCTGTAGCCGCGTTCGCGATTGGCATAGGGCTTGGCATCGGTGTGGCCCGACAGGCTGACGCGATTCTGCACGTCGTTCAGCACCTTGCCGATCTCGTGCAGGATGATTTTGGTATAGGGCTGCAGTTCGGCGCTCGCCAGGTTGAACATGGGCCGGTTCTGCTCGTCGACGATCTGGATCCGCAGCCCTTCGCTGGTGATGTCGATCAGCAGTTGCCGCTTGAACTGCCGCAGCGTCGGATTGGCGTCGATCGCCACCTCCAGACGTTTTTTCAGCTTTTTCAGATTGGCCGTCTCGATGCGTTCGAGCTCGGCCTGCGCGGCTTTCAGGTTGTAGGATTTTTTGGGGGCTTCGGTCTCGCCTTTCTTGATCTGCCCGCTCTTGCGCGTCACGTCGGCGCCGCCGCCCTTGATGACGCTGGAACTGTCGCCGCTGCCGGAGCCGCCTTGCATGGCCACCTTGAGCGGCGTCTTGAAGTATTCCGCGATCCCTTCCAGGTCGCCCTTGGTGGTCGAACCGAGCAGCCACATCAGCAGGAAAAACGCCATCATCGCGGTCACGAAGTCGGCATAGGCGATCTTCCACGCCCCGCCATGATGGCCGCCCGCCACCTTCTTGATGCGTTTGACGATGATGGGCGGTTTCTGCTCGCTCATGGTGGCGTGTACGCAGGGCGCGAGGGGCAGGACGCGCCGCGATCAGCGCGATTTCGCGCCCTTCACGTGCGTTTCCAGCTCGCTGAAGGAAGGCCGCTCGGTCGAGAACAGCACCTTGCGGCCGAACTCGACCGCAATCGCCGGCGCATAGCCGTTGATGCTGGCCAGCAGGGTAACCTTGACGCACTGCAGCATCTTGGTCGATTCGTTCACCTTCTGTTCGAGCAGGTTGGCCAGCGGACTCACGAATCCGTAGGCCAGCAAAATGCCGATGAAAGTGCCGGTCAATGCGGCACCAATCAGAACCCCGAGCTCCGATGGAGGGAGGCCGACCGATCCCATGGTTTTCACGACCCCCATCACCGCGGCGACAATGCCGAACGCGGGCAGACCGTCGCCCAGCTTGGTGACGCTGTGCACGGGTATTTCGCCTTCGTGGTGATGGGTCTCGATTTCGTTGTCCATCAGGTTCTCGATCTCGAAGGCATTCATGCTGCCGCTCACCATCAGGCGCAGGTAATCGGTCAGAAACTCGACGATATGGTGATCGGCCATGATGGCCGGGTATTTGGTAAACAAGGGACTGTTCTCGGGCGAGTCGACGTCGGATTCCACCGACATCAGACCTTCCTTGCGAATTTTCGTCAGCAGTTCGTACAGCAGCGCGAGCACGTCCATGTAGAGCGCCCGGGTGTACCTGGATCCCTTGAAGAGCGTCGGCAACGCCTTCGTGGTGGCCCGGATGGCCTTGCTGTTGTTGGCGACCAGGAAGGCACCCACTGCCCCGCCCCCGATAATCAGGAGTTCAAATGGATGCCACAATGCCGCCAGATAACCGCCCGCCAGGGCGAAGCCGCCGAAGACGCTGAGTACCACGACAATATATCCAACGATGACTAGCACGACCGTCTGTTCCTTTTGATCCTAAATTCCTCACCACAGAGATATGTCCCGCAGGGACGGTATCCCTTGGGACACAGAGAAAGACAAGAAATCAATAGCTTACCCGCACTTGGCCACTCACCTGTCGGGTGAGTGGGTATCACGATGCAAGTCTTTGTTTTTTCTCTGTGCCTCTGTGCCTCTGTGGTTCAAATGCGGTTTTAAGGTTGATTGATTGACCGGGCGAGGCGGTTCCACCCTGCCCCGATTTCCTTCGCTCAAAGGAGGGGCTTTCAGAATAAGGATTCGACCGGATTGAAAGAAACTTGATGGCGCATCCCGGGTATTTCCATGTCCCCCTCACATCCGCCACGCATACAGGGTGTGCCGTTCACCCTCGGCCAGCGTCACCACATGGTCCGGTTGCCGTGCGTTTACCAAAAACGACAGGCTGACGAACAGGCTGCCGCTGCGCATCTGGGCTTGCGCCTGTTGCCACAGCGCGGGCATGGCCGCGGGCGAAAGAAAGGCAAACACCACCTCGAAATCGGCCAGGTCGAGCGACGCGTAATCACGCCGCATGAACGCCACCCGGCTGCGCTTGAACCAGGCGCGCACACGGCTGATCAGCCAGGGAGCCGGGGCAATTTCGGTGCCGTACCAGCGGCCCCGCGGAAAACGCGGCTCCAGATAAAACAGCACGCCGCCCAGGCCGCTGCCGAGATCGATGAAGCGGAATGGCCGGGTCCGGGGCAACAGGGATGCCAACGCCCGCCAGGCCTTGCGGTCGGACAGGTAGAGGGGGACCCGGGTCCGGAAGCTGCTCCAGTAGAACAGCATCAGCAACACGAATGCCGCCAGGTAAACCCGGTTGGACACGTGCAGCCGCTGGGCCAGCAGAACACCGGGCAGGAACCCGAGATGCAATGGAAGCCACCAGGCCGGTTGCCGCCAGAGCGCGCTCAGCCCGGCGGCGGCCGCTCCTTGCATGAGAGCGAATTGCCACAGCGCGGCTTGATACGAAAGCAGAATGTGCAGCAGGCTGTTCAGCGCCACCGCCACCAACGCGGCGGCGCCCTGGATGAAGAGCGATTGGAGGCTGACCGGCAGGCGCGTCATCACCGGACGTCCAAGGAAACCTGTCAGGCGGCGGCGGTCAGTTCGGTCCGTGCCGCAGCCTTGGCCTTGCGGGTCTTGCCGGCGCGTGCGGGCATGTTGCACAGACCGCACACATAGTGGTCATGCAGATCGTCCGGATGGACCACGAAGTGGCCGCCGCACCCGCTGCACACGGCGGTGTCAAGCAAGCGGCTTTCAAAAAACCGGTTCAGCGTCCAGGCGCGGGTGAAGCTCAACACGGCCTCGATCTGGTTGGTGTGCAGGTATTCCTGATACAGGCGGTAGCTCTTGAGCACGGCCTCGATGCCGCTGCAGTCGCTGTTCCGGGTGAGGTAGCGATGAATGTTGACGAACAGCGAGGAATGCACGTTGGGCAGCCAGGTCAGGAACCAGTCGGTCGAGAACGGCAGCATGCCCTTGGGCGGCGACACGCCTTTGACTTCCTTGTACAGCTTGAGCAGGCGTTCGCGCGACAGCGCGGTCTCGGATTCCAGCACCTGCGGACGGGCGCCGAGTTCGATCAGTTCGATCGCCAGCTGGGTGTCGCGCATTTCGGTCAGCAGACTTTTCTTGCTCATCGGGACACTTCTCTATCCTGGAAAAAAAACGGTTGAACCACAGAGGCACGGAGGACACAGAGGAAAAGCAAGAGGCTATGCAAGTCGACGGGGTCACCCATCGGATGAAGGCAGACCCTTCATCAAACCATCGATTTCCGGTTTTCTCCGTGCCTCTGTTCCTCTGCGGTGAAGAATTCAGGTTTATTACTGTGCGACGGAATCAGGCAAAAGCTTCCATCGCCCGTCCAGCCATCAGGATGGCGGCGTGGGACTGCGCCAGCGCACGGTCCCTGGTGTAGCTGGTCAGCATGTTGAGCACCACGCCGTCGTCGAAACGGAAGCGCGACACCAGCATGCCGGACGCGGCAAGCTTGAGGATTTGCGCGGGGGTCAGCGCCTCGATGAGGCCGGCGACGTCCCGGCTGATGCCCAGACGAAAGACTGCGGTGGCCTTGTCGTGTTGGATCATGTTTTGCGCAAGCATCAGATAGTTCAGATTGACATCGCGCATCTCGACCAGCATTTCATCCATTTTCATTCTGCCTGTCCTTCGTCGTTGAATTTTTTTCGGATTCACGCTTAAGTCAGCGTGGTGAATTCGTTTTCGGACGACACCCGGGAAAGTTGATGTGGAGAAACGCTGTATTGGCGTACCGGCATGAACAACCCTGCCTGTCGGCGTTTGTCTGACACGCCAGCCCATGGAGAGCGACGCGTAAACCGCCGGGCTCGTCCGTTCCCGGCGGCCTGGCGAACAACATGAAAGATAACAGGGGTTTGCGAAAGGGAGGGCGAATCGGCGCGGTCTCAGTCGCGCTGGTAGACGTCCTCGAAGCGCACGATGTCGTCCTCGCCCAGATAGGTGCCAGACTGCACCTCGATCATGTGCAGGTCGATCTTGCCGGGATTTTCCAGCCGGTGCGTCGTGCCCAGCGGAATGTAGGTGGACTGGTTTTCGGTCAGCAGCATGACCTCCTCGCCGCAGGTGACGCTGGCGGTGCCGGACACCACGATCCAGTGTTCGGCGCGGTGATGGTGCATCTGCAGGCTGAGCTTCTCGCCCGGCTTGACCATGATGCGCTTGACCTGGAAGCGCTCGCCCTCGTCGATGCCTTCGTACCACCCCCACGGACGGTAGACCTGCTTGTGGACCAGGTGCTCGCAGCGCCGCTCGGCCTTCAGGCGGTCGACCAGCTTCTTCACGTCCTGCACCTGGTCCTTGTTCGCCACCAGCACCACGTCGGCGGTTTCCACCACCACCAGGTCGGACACGCCGAGCAGCGCCACCATGCGGCCTTCGGCGCGGACGAAGTTGTTGCGGGCGTTCTCCAGCATGACGTCGCCGCGGGTGGCGTTGCCCTGCCCGTCCTTCTCCGCAACTTCCCACAGCGCCGACCAGGCGCCGATGTCGTTCCAGGCGATGTCGGCCGGGACCACCGCGGCGCGGCGGGTGTGCTCCATCACCGCGTAATCGACCGATTCCGAGGGACAGGCCTCGAATTCGGCGGGAGCGAGCCGCACGAAATCGAGATCGGGTTTGGCGGCATCCAGCGCGGCGCGGCTGGCGTCCAGGATGTCGGGGCGCAGGGCCTGCAATTCGTCGAGGAAATCCGACGCACGGAACAGGAACATGCCGCTGTTCCAGAAATAGTCGCCTGATTCGACGTACTGCTGCGCGGTGGCGAGGTCGGGCTTTTCGACGAAGGCCGCCACCTCGTGGGCGCCCGCGCTATCCGCCAGCGGCGCGCCTCTGCGAATGTAGCCATAGCCCGTTTCCGGCGTGGCGGCGACGATGCCGAAGGTGGCGAGGCGGCCGTTCTGCGCCGCCTGCGCCGCGGTGCGGATGGCGGCGTGGAAGGCCGCGACGCCGCCGATCAGGTGGTCAGCGGGCAGCGCCAGCATCAGCGCGTCGGAATCGTCGCGCGACAGCATCAGCGCGGCCACCGCGATCGCCGGCGCCGTATTGCGTCCCACCGGCTCCAGCACGATGGCGCGCGGCCGGGTGTCGATCTGGCGCATCTGTTCGGCGATCATGAAGCGGTGCTCGACGTTGCACACCATCAACGGCGCGGCCATTTCCGGCATGCCCGCCAGGCGGCCGACGGTGTCCTGCAGCAGGCTGCGCTCGCTGGCGAGCGGCAGCAGCTGCTTGGGCAGGGCCGCTCGGGACAAGGGCCACAGGCGGGTGCCCGAGCCGCCGGAAAGGATCACGGGATGGATGGGGGTCATGTCGGGTGCTCTGTTAGAAGTCATGTCGTCGATTGAGGCAAATTCCGTTCCAGACACAGGGCCAGCGCGCTTTCCCAGTCGGGCAGCCGCACGCCGAACGTCGCCGCCAGCTTGTCGCAGTTCATCTGCGAGTTGGCCGGGCGCGCCGCCGGCGTGGGATAGCCCGAGGTCGGGATCGCGGTCAGGCGAGCCCGCTTTCCTTCGGTCATCGCCAGATACGCCAGGATCGCCGCGGTGAAGCCATGCCAGCTGGTGCGCCCGCCGCAGCTCAGATGATATATCCCGGATGTTGCAATTTGATCAGGTCGGTCCAGCCAGCGCGCGATCACCAGCGCCGTCGCCTCGGCGATCAGGCGCGACCAGGTCGGCGCGCCGAACTGGTCGTCCACCACCGCCAGCGTGTCGCGCTCGCGCGCCAGCCGCCGCATGGTCAAGAGGAAATTGCGCCCGCGCAGCCCGTAGACCCAACTGGTGCGCAGGACCAAGTGTGGAATGCCGGCCCGCCGCACCGCCTGCTCCCCGGCCAGCTTGCTGGCGCCGTACACGCCGAGCGGGTTCGGCGCATCGTCCTCGGTGTAGGCACCGGGCTTGCGCCCGTCGAATACGTAGTCGGTGGAAAAATGCACCAGCGGAATGCCGCAGGCGGCCAGTTCGCCCGGCGCGGCGGCGTTGATGGCGTGTGCCAGCTCGGGCTCCGATTCGGCCTGGTCGACCGCCGTATAGGCGGCCGGGTTGACGATCAGGTCCGGCGCGATCGCGGCCACCGTGCGGCGGATGCTTGCCGTGTCGGCCAGGTCGAGGCAGCGACGGTCCGCCGCGATCACCTCGCCCAGCGGCGCCAGCGTGCGCTGCAATTCCCACCCCACCTGGCCGTTGACGCCGGTGAGCAGGATTCTCACGCAAACGCCTCGCATTCGGCGAGCGGCAGGCCCGCCAGGTCCTTGGCGGACAGTAGCGGCTCGCCTTCCAGCGGCCAGGCGATGGCCAGCGCCGGATCGTTCCACCGCAGGCAGCGCTCGAACTGCGGCGCATAGTAGTCGGTGGTCTTGTACAGAAACTCGGCATGGTCGGACAGCACCAGGAAGCCGTGCGCAAACCCCGGCGGAATCCACGCCATGTCGTGCGTCTCGGCCGACAGGTGCATCGTGGCGACGCGGCCGAAATGCGGCGAGCTGCGGCGCAGGTCGACCGCCACGTCGAACACCTCGCCCGCCGCCACGCGCACCAGCTTGCCCTGCGGCTGGCTGATCTGGTAATGCAGGCCGCGCAGCACGCCCTTTGCCGAGCGCGAATGGTTGTCCTGCACGAACTCGGCGTCAATGCCAAGCTCGGCAAAAGCCTTGCGGTTGTAGCTCTCGAAAAAGAAGCCGCGCGCGTCGCCGAACACCTTGGGGCGCAGCAGCAGCACCTCGGGATGCTGGGTGGCGGTCACCTGCATCAGAACACCCGCTCGTGCAGCACGTCCATCAGATAAAGCCCGTAGCCGTTTTTCATCAGCGGCTGCGCCAGCGCCTGCAGTTGGGCGGCGTCGATGAAGCCCAGGCGGTAGGCGATTTCCTCCGGGCAGGCGATCTTCAGGCCCTGGCGCTTCTCGATGGTCTGGATATAGAGCGCCGCCTCGATCAGCGAATCGTGGG
>JAJYXA010000045.1 GCA_021791235.1 Pseudomonadota bacterium | reverse complement strand
ATGGCTGTCCGCGAACTTGCCATCGAAAAAGGGCTTTTTTCAGCCGAAGACCATCGTGTCTGGAAGGAATACGTGCATACCCTCGGCCCGCTGCCCGCAGCGCGCCTGGTTGCCAAGGCCTGGCTGGATCCCGAGTACAAGAAGCTTTGCATTGAAGATGGCGTCGAGGCCAGCAAGGCGGTTGGCGTGAACTGGGTTACGAGTCCCCCGACCCAGTTCGGCACCCCCAGCGACTACTGCAACCTGCGCGTGCTGGCTGACACCCCCACCCTGAAGCATGTCGTGGTGTGCACCCTGTGCTCGTGCTACCCCCGGCCGATCCTGGGGCAGTCGCCCGAATGGTATCGCACCCCGAACTACCGTCGCCGCCTGGTGCGCTGGCCGCGCCAAGTGCTCACCGAGTTCGGCCTGCAGTTGCCGCCCGAGGTCCAGGTCCGCGTGGCCGACTCCAATCAGAAGACCCGCTACATCGTGATGCCGGTGCGTCCCGAGGGTACGGAGGGCTGGACCGAGGACCAGCTGGCCGAAATCGTGACCCGCGACTGCCTGATCGGCGTCGCCGTGCCGAAACCCGGCATCACCGCGAACGCCAAGCGTCCGGTCATCAAGGCGAACCGGCCGGTGCACCACGACCATTGATCAACATTTGTATTAACCGGTTAGGAGCGAGTCATGGCTACAGTCGAAAACAGCAATCACGCCTTCAAGCGTTGGCAGGGGACGGATGTGACGCCTATTGGCGTGCTTGAGGAAGTCCGCGGCCGCGGGCGGGTTTGGGAGGATCTGGCTGCGCAATACGGCGTCACCAATCCGGATCCCCCCTGGAAAATTGACCTGGAAGCGACCTGCGACATGCTCGCTGCCGACTCCTGCGTCAAGCCGTACGACCAGGTTGAACCGGGCTCTTGTGCGCTGCCTTCGCTCGAGCGCCGGGCCGAGGAGGACGATTTGTCGGAAACGCTTTACGAAGATGTGCCGTTCCCCGAACGGCAGCTCCTGGCACTGGCTCACTCGTTGATCAAGCGTGGCCTGATCGACGAGGCGGAACTGGCCCGTCGTCTGGAGGAAGTTGGAAAACGGCTCAACAGCGCGTGAGGCGGCAGCCCGGCAAGGCGCCGGGCGCGCTGTGGGCAGATGTCCCGGCGAACCAAGCAGAATCCTGCCGTGCGCCCTTGCGGGCCGGGCGATGGAAACAGACAGAGGAATAGGCAGATGGCAATACGCGGAACAGAAATCAAGATCCAGGGCCTGACCCACCGCTACGGTTCGCGCAGCGGCGTCACCTTCAATCGTGTTGACCTGGTGTCGCCGCCCGGCGAGGCGTTGGCCATCATCGGCCGTTCCGGGTGCGGCAAATCCACACTCCTGCATATCCTGGCCGGGATATTGAAGCCTACCGAAGGCAAGGTCCTGCTCAATGGAACGGCAATTTCGGCACCGTCGCCCCGCTGGGTCATGATGTTTCAGGCGCCGCACCTGTTTCCCTGGATGACGGTCTCCCAGAATGTCGGGGTCGGTTTGAGTTTCGGGCGCTGGTCCCGGCAGGAAACCGAGGAGCGCGTGACGGAGGCGATCAAGCTCGTCGAGCTGCAGGATTTTGCCGGGTCCAATGTTCAGGATCTCTCGGGTGGCCAGCAGCAGCGCGTGGCGCTTGCCCGCTCGCTGGTGATGGAGCCGGAACTCCTGCTGCTGGACGAACCCTTCTCCGCGCTCGACGCCTTCACGCGTGCCTCCCTGCAAAAGGATGTGCGTTCCATCGCCAAGCGCAAGGGGTTCAACATCGTCTTTGTGACCCACGACATCGACGAGGCCGTGATCATGGGCGATCGCGCCGTGATCATGGCGGGCTCCCCCGGCAACATCGTTCACGAACTGGATATCGACCTTCCCGACCCGCGCGATCGCCATGACACGGCGGTCCAGGCATTGCGCACGCGTCTGATGGCGACGTTCCAGGAAGCGGCAAATTACAAGAAACCCGTGTCTGCCACCCTGGCGGCAGCCGTCTGATCTGCGCCCCGACAGAATTGCTCAGAGACAAGAAGCGGGGATGAGCACGTACCGGTCGGCACAACCGACCCCACCTTAGGAGACCGAGAATGAAGAAATATCTATACGAAGAGCATGCCCAGCCGCGTCCGCTGGTGCACGTGGATGGATGTTCATGCGGTACGTGCGGCAAGGCCCGGCCGATCGATCCGCGCATGCAGATGATGCCGGACAATCCGGACATCGCCGACGGCATGGAAGACCCCAGTCTGGCGCTCGATTACGATCCTCTTTTCAGTTCAGTGCTCGGCTCTGGCGTCAGCCGGCGCGACATGCTCAAGATGGCAGGTCTCGCCGCCTTGGGTGGTATGGGCGGCATGCTGTCTCCATCGGCTTACGCTGCCGACAAGAAGAAATTCACCAAGCCGTTCGACCCGGTGGTCAAGATCGGCTATATCCCGATCACCGACGCATCCGCACTTCTGGTCGCCCATGAAATGGGCTTCTTCAAGAAGCAGGGCATCCAGTCGGAGCCGCCGACGCTGATTCGCGGCTGGTCGCCGCTGGTCGAAGCGTTCTCGTCCCAGCGCTTCAACCTCACGCACATGCTCATTCCGGTGCCGATCTGGATGCGCTACAACAACAAATTCCCGGTGAAGATCACGGCCTGGAACCATACCAACGGCTCCGGCATGATCGTCCACAAGAGCAGCGGCATCGCCTCGCCCAAGGATTTCGGCGGCAAGCAGTTCGCCGTGCCGTACTGGTACTCGATCCACAACATCATCTCGCAGAAAATCATGCGGCAGGCGGGCATTACGCCTGTGGTTCGCCCGCAAAATGCGAAGCTCGCACCCAACGAGTGCAATTTCCTCGTCCTGAATCCGCCTGACATGCCGCCCGCCCTCGCGGCGCGACAGATCGACGGCTATTGCGTCGCCGAGCCTTTCAATGCGCTCGGCGAACTCAAGGCGGGGGGCCAGATGCTGCGCTTCACCGGCGACGTCTGGAAGGGCCATCCCTGCTGCGTGGTCGTCATGCACGAGGACGATGCCATGGACCCCGCCCGCGCCGCCTGGGCGCAGGGGGTGCACAACGCGATTGTCGAGGCGCAGATTTATCTTTCCAACAACAAGAAGGCGATGGCCCAGATGCTGTCCAAGGACGGCAAGAAATACCTGCCGTTCCCGGCCGAAGTCGTCGAGCGTGCGATGCTGTTCTACAGCCCGGCCGACTATGCGACGCCCCCGGCAATCAAGCATCCGGAATGGGGGCAGAGCCGCATCAATTTCCAGGGCTGGCCGTATCCGAGCGCCACCAAGTATGTCGTGGACGAGCTCAAGCACACGGTGGTCGGCGGCGACCTGGGCTTCCTGAACAACCTCACCGCCGATTTCGTGGCCAGGGACCTCGTCAATTACACCTACGTCAAGAAGGCGCTCAATGCCAACCCGGCATGGAAGCTGGATCCGAGCGTGCCGCAAAAAGGCGATCCCTTTGTCCGTACTGAGGTGATCGAGGTATGAGTCATGCAGTCAATCCCGCCGAAGAGGGCGGGTTCTGCCGTCTGATGAAGCATCCTGCGGTGCAGAGTCTGGGATGGGCCGCGGGCGGGATCGCGATCCTGGCCACGCTCTGGTTGATCGGGGGCTACTTTATCTCCATCAATCCGACGACGAAAACTTTCGTCAAGTTCGGATTGATCCCGACACTCGAGGCGTTCCCGGAGTTGTGGGGGGCAGGCAAGATCCAGAATGCGCTTGCCGCCAGCGGCTTTCGACTGGGTTCGGGGCTTCTGCTCGCCATCGTCATTGGCGTGCCGATCGGCATCCTCATGGGCCGCATCAAGTGGTTCCGCGACTTTACCAACTCGCCGTTCCAGTTCGTGCGGATGATCAGCCCGCTCTCCTGGATGCCGCTGGCGGTGCTGGTGTTCGCGACGTGGAATGGGTCGATCATCTTCCTGATCGCGATCGCGGCGGTCTGGCCGGTGATGTTCGCGACCGCCGCCGGTCTTGCAAAAGTGGACCCCAACTGGTTCAAGGTGGCGCGCAATCTGGGCGCCCGGCCCATGCACATCCTGACCAAGGTGATCATGCCGGCGATCACGTTCGACGTTCTGTCCGGCATACGCCTCGCCCTGGGGGTCGCCTGGATCGTGCTCGTTCCGGCCGAATATCTCGGGGTGACGTCCGGCCTGGGGTATGCCATCGAGGATGCGCGCGAGACGCTTTCGTACAACCACCTTACAGCGATGGTGGTCACGATCGGTATCGTCGGCTATTTCCTTGACAGCATCCTCGTGGCGCTCATCAAACGCTACAGCTGGCATCGGGGGGGCTGATGAGAAAAGCATCGTACGCAATGGCGACACCATGTTCCCTGGGTGCGCCTGGCTGCATGGGGCTGGCCGCTCATCCGGGCAATCACCACAGCGCCCGCAGGAAGTTAGCAGACAGGGATCGCACGTGTTTGAACGAAGGGGCGCACCGCTGTCCGGCGCCCGCTATGCCCGGTTCCCGGGCGGGGGTAAACGAACGATGAGCAGCAACACCGCAACGGTAGGCGGCGGCATGGTCACCGCTGGAGTCAGTGGAAACTGCTTGTCCCGGGCCATCAGGAATACGGCGGACAGGTCGCTGCATTTTTTCGTGGGCCTGGCTGTCCTCTTCGCGCTGTGGGGGCTCGGCATCTACGTCGTTTCGCTCAATCCGTCGACGTCGCAGTTTGCCGATTTCGGCCCCCTCCCGGCGCTCAAGGCCCTGCCGGAGCTGTGGGATAACGGAGTGATTCCCAAGGCGCTGGCGAGTACCGGTTATCGGCTGGGTGCGGGACTTTCCCTCGCCATTGCCATCGGTATCCCGCTCGGCATCCTCATGGGCCGGATCAGATGGTTCCAGCGACTGACCAACGTGCCATTCCAGTTCCTGCGCATGATCAGCCCGCTGTCCTGGGAGCCGATCGCGGTTGTCGTATTCGCGGGCTGGGAGCAGGCGATCATCTTCCTCATCTCGATCGCGTCCGTCTGGCCGGTTGCGTTTGCCACCGCGTCCGGCCTGGCCAAGGTCGATCCCGCCTGGTTCAAGGTGGCGCGCAACCTCGGTGCGAAGCCTTGGCAAATGGTAACGCGGATCATCATGCCGGCGATCACCTTCGACATTTTGACCGGCATCCGACTGGCGCTGGGGGTCGCGTGGATCGTGATCATCCCGGCTGAGTTTCTCGGGGTGACTTCGGGCTTCGGCTTTGCCATCGAGGATGCACGCGAGGGACTGGAGTACGCCCACCTCATGGGGCTGGTGCTGGTTATTGGCGTGGTCGGTTTCGTGCTGGACAGCATCTGCGTGATGCTCATCAGGCGCTTCAGCTGGCACCGGGGGTGATTGGATGAACAGTCGCCAAACACGGCCCTGCGGTTCGAGCCGCACATGAATTCTCACAAAGTAAGGTAGAAGCAAATGTCCCAAAAAATCAACATCATCTGCGTCACGGGTACGCGCGAGAAGCTGCAGATGGCCGCGATGTTCGCGTCGGTTGCGGCAGCGACCGGCGATGAAGTCTCCGTGTTTCTCTCCATGAATGCCCTGTCCTATTTCGTGAAGGGCCACATCGGGGACGCACCGGTCGAGGGCGAAATGGGGGCGCTCATGGCACAGAAAGGCGTCCCGCCTTTCAAGCAATTGTTCCAGCAGGCCGTCGAGCTGGGCGATGCACAACTGCTGCCCTGCTCGATGGCGTTGGACCTGATGAAGATCACGCATGAAGACCTGGATCCCGGACTCGGCCCCGCGACTGGATTGACGCGCTTTCTGAGCGATGCCGAGGGTGGGCAGATGCTGACGTTCTGAGCGGTTCGGCGAATTGAACCCATGTTTTCTGGAGAACTGCAATGAGTGATACCAAGATTGTCGACGCACGCGATACCTTCTGCCCCGGACCGCTGATGGAACTCATCACCCACATGAAGCAGAGCAGTGTGGGGGATACGCTTGAACTGCTGTCGACCGATGAGGGCTCAGGCGCCGATGTGCCGGAGTGGGTCAACAAGGTCGGGCACGAAATCATCAGCAACGAAAAGATCGACGGGGTCTGGCACATCAAGATCCGCAAGGCCAAGTAATGGGGCGCGTGTGGGGTGCAAGTCTGTTTGACCAGGCAGAAGACGCCCTGGCAATTCATTTTGGATAGGAGAATGCAATGAGAATCTTGGTTGTCGGTGGTGGCACAGGCGGGACTATTGTGGCCAACAACCTGGCACGGCGGCTGTCTGCTGAGATTCGTTCCCGCAGGGTCCGGATTACGATGCTTTCGGCGTCCGACAGGCACATGTACCAGCCCGGGCTGCTGTATGTGGCGTTCGGGCAGATGACGCCAGACCAGCTGTATCGCGACCAGGCGAGCCTGCTCGAAGGCGCCATCGATTTCCATGTCGACCCGGTCGTACAATTCCAGCTCGACCAGAACAAGGTCGTCACCCAGAGCGGCAAGGTTTACGAATACGATATCCTCGTGATGGCCACCGGCTCGCGCATCGTGCCCGAACAGATTCCCGGACTGGAGGAGGGCGCGGAGACGTTCTACACCGAGGCCACTGCGGTCAAGCTGTTCAAGCGCCTGCGCGAGATCCAGGAAGGCACCGTTGCCGTCGTCGTCGGGGTGCCGCACAAATGCCCGATCGCCCCGGTCGAACTCATCTTCGGTCTGCACGATTATTTCAAGGCGCGCGGCATCCGCGACAAGATCAAGATCAAGTATCACTATCCGATCGGCCGCATTCACACCATCAAGGAAGTCGCCATCTGGGCCAAGCCCGAATTCGACCGCATGGGCATCGAGTACGAGACGCTGTTCAACGTCAGCGAAGTGGACGTGGAAAACAAGGTGGTGCGCAGCGAAGAAGGTACCGAGACCCAGTACGACCTGCTCATCGCCATCCCCCCGCATCGTGGCATGGAGGTGGTCGAGCAGAACAACATGGGCGAGGGCGGCTGGATTCCGACCGACCGCTTCAAGCTCACCATGAACGGCCACGACAACGTCTTCGTTGTGGGCGACACGACCAATCTGCCTGTCAGCAAGACAGGCTCGGCAGCGCACTTCCAGGCAGAAGTGATCGCCGAAAACATCGCCTCGATGATCAAGATCGGCACCCCGGTCCGCGACTATGACGGCAAGGTCTACTGCTTCATTGAAACAGGCCACGACAGTGCGACCTACGCGATGTTCAACTATCAGAACCCACCCGATCTGAAACCACCGTCGAAACCCATGCACTGGTTCAAGATGTCGTACAACCAGATGTATTGGACGAGCGTACGCGGACTGCTTTGAGAAAGCCAAACCATGACAACACAAACTGAAACGCCTATCCCGGTGATGGCCACCGAAGACCTGCAGCGGCTCGTCGAAGTCGCGCAGCTCGTCACCGCAGCCCGGGATGCCATGTCGGACGAAATCGTCACGCGGCTGTCATGGGCGATGAGTGAGGGCCTGACCCTGCTCGACCGGCTGACGCGCAACGAGGGCCTGATGCACCTGCTCAAGGTGCTCGATCGCCAGGATACGCAGTACCTGCTGATTGCCCTGTCCGACGCGATTCATGCGGCCAGCCAGGAAATCCCGTCGAATCCGCCGGCAACGGGCGGGCTGGGCTGTCTGTTGCGGGTGGTGCGCGATCCCGGAACCCAGGAAGGCTTGCGTCTTCTTTCGGTGGTCGGCAAACACCTGAGTCACGGGATGCGCGAGCAGCACCGGCAAGGCGGGTAGTTCGTCCGGACAGCAGCGCCTGGCATGAAGCGGTCGGCCCCCCTTCCGGAGAAGGCCAGCCTGTACCGCATAACAGCATAACCGGCAAGCGACGCTGACATGGCCCCGGGGGGGGTGAATATCGCCCCGCATGGGGCGGTCAGACAAAGCCGTTTTTCAGGCTGTTCCGATTGGCAGCGCGTTCCCCAGGCATTCCATGCACCACGCGTGCTTGTACCCTTCAGGGTACAAGTCCCGCAAGGCGCAGCACTAACCCGGTGTCATGGCGCCGGGGCTGGGGACGATGAATTGGACGCTGGCGCCGCGGGCGTGATCGGAACCGGCAGCACCACGTTGGGTTCGAGATCCTCCGGGAAACCGCCCTGGGTCGGGGGCTGCTTGACCACCGGGTCGGCCCGGCTGGTGGTGTCGTCGGGCTTTTCCTTCACCGGTACGTGCGGAACAACCGGGACTGGCTTCGGAGCGGGCGCAGTTGCCGTTTCGGGTGCGGGTTTCGGGGGTACAGCCGACTCCGGGTACAGATGGGGCTGCAGTTGCGGCAGCAGGGTTTTAAGCATCTGCGCGGTGAGCGAACTGGTGAAGCCGTACTGGCCGGCCTGTTCGCCTTCCACCACGGCGGTCAGCGTGCCGAAGTAGCGGTCGCCCAGATAGAACACGAAGGTGGCGGAGCGGCTGACCACGCGCGAATCGATCAGTTGGCCGCCCTTGCCATACGTCTCGAAGCGGTGGTCGCCGGTGCCGGTCTTGCCGCCCATGGTGATGGGTTGGCCGGCCGGGTCCTTGAGCGCGCCGGCCAGTCGTCCGGCGGTGCCGCCTTCCACCACCCGTGCCAGCGCGCGCCGCACGGTCTGCGCCACTTCGACGGGAATCAGGCGCTCGCCCTTGGGCGGCTTCAACGACAGACGGGTGTCGTAGGGGGTGTTGGCCGCGAAGTGCATGCCGGTGAGGCTCACCGTCGGCGCCCGCACGCCGTCGTTGACCAGGATGCCCATCAGTTCGGCCAGCGCGGCAGGACGGTCGCCCGAGGCGCCGATGGCGGTGGCATAGGAAGGCGTGATGTTGTCGAACGGGTAGCCCAGTCGTTTCCAGTCGCGCAGCAGGCCCTCGAAGGCCTCGACCTCGAGCAGCGACTGGATGCGGATGTCCTGCGCATT